>CAJURK010000011.1 GCA_910588745.1 uncultured Dorea sp.
AAATAGGTTCTGAAAGCCTTATAAAATCAAGGCTGAAGATTCCGAGAAGTTATTTAATTATACGAGGAGGATTCATATGACAATTGATCAAGCGATAAGAACTACGCAGAAAAAGAAGCCCGGCGTAACGGCCAGAATGTCTGTCCGTTACGCCCAGCCCCTGCTTCTTCCAAACGAAGATGTGACCGCCGCGGTTACAGCGAATATTTATACGAAACGAGAAAAGTTCCCCGGGATTGCTATCATCACAAACCAAAGGGTGATAGCCGCCTGCGGACTCCCCGGCATCAAGCGCCTGATTGCTTTCCCTCTGGAAGATATTAAAAACTGTGAAGAAACCAGTTCCATCATCCAATATAAAGCGGTTTTTTACACCCGCAGGGAATCCTTCGCAGTTACCTTAGATCCGAAATCAGGAGAAGCCTTTTCCGAACACATTGCCCGGCTGAACGGAACAGATATGGACTCAGTCAAGCTAAAGGTCACCGGAAGCGTAAAGACCCCTACGTTCCTGCGGCAAAAGGCGCGCAATCAAGCATACAAAGAACAGGCAAAATCCCGAGAACAGGCAAACAGCATCGACCTGCTGAAAAAAGGAGCCGCCCGGTTTGATTCCGCCGACTCTGAGTCCGACACATAAAACCATTCTCAGCGGGCAAGAAAGATACGCGCCCTTTGTCCGCTGAGAATCTATACAGGATACAAAATTGTATGGGTTATTTCCGGTCTTCTACAAAATCAACTACTTTCCGGGCCAGTTCTTCCGTCACTCCTAAATCCGCCATCATAGACAGCATCGTATAACGGGCGCGTGTTTCTTTTGCGTAAATCAGAGCGTGATAAAGCCGCTCCCCGTCAAATCCAATCTGTGCCGGATAATACGGCGCATCCAAGCTTTTTAAAATCTCAATCATCCGGTTTGCCGTCGGCATATTATCATCCATCAGCTTCACGATTTCGTCCCAGTGAGCCTCAATAGCGTCAATCCTCGCAAGTCGTCCTTTGACCTCGTTTTTCTTTGATTCACGCTCAAGTTCTATGATAGAACTTGCGGAAGCTCCATATACTTCTTTGATCTGCGCCTCCCATGCCGCCTGGTCATATTCTCCGGCCTTTGCCCGTGCCGCTTCAAAGTCAGGCCGGGTCTCGCGCAGGAACTCGGTCATTTTCAATATCATTACGGTTCCCACCGCGACCTTGGTTCCGTGGAGTACCGGAATCTTTCCTTCCTGCAGTTCCAAAGTCTCCCAGAAGTGACAGATGTGATGTTCGCACCCGGCAGCCGGACGCGAATTGCCGATAAAACTCATGGCAACGCCGGTAAGCACCAGACCCTCCATAATATCGCCGATTACTTTGGGATCCTTAGACGCAACGCAGTCCGCATTTGCCAATACATTTTCTATGCAGTCCGTTACCAGGTTCACAATGGTATCGCAGTAATACTCGTCATTTACCGTCTTAGAAATTCTCCAGTCATTCAAACAGGTAAATTTACCCAGCAGATCTCCCAGTCCAGCCGCTACCATCCGCGGCGGCGCACCGCAGAGTACGTCCGTATCGCCGATAATAAACAACGGCGTCTGCGCCGGAATCGTAACTTTCATGCTGTTAATAATCAAAGCCGCGCCGGAAGACGCAAAACCGTCCATCGGGGCCGCTGTCGCCGCTATCGCATAGGGAACGCCCATCTGATAACTGAAAAATCTGCACATATCATTGATGGACCCTGTTCCTACCGCAACCACCAGATCACAGTCTCTGTCCGCGTCAATCATCAGCTCGCCAAGAGCCTTTTCATCGGGAATGAACCGCTTCCCTTGAAAGACATGGGCCTTCGCCTTAATATTCGCGTCCTTTAATATCCGCATAACCTTCTCGCCCGCAATGCCGTATGTAATTTCATCACAGGCAATATACAAGTTTTTAAACTGATATTTCTCTACATAATCCGGAAGTGATTTCAGCGCTCCCGCACCGACCGTTACCCCTTCTAACGTTGTAGAATGTGTTTTTCCGCAGGAACACTCAAAGGGTCTGCCCAGATAATCTGCAAGCTTCAAAGTACCTTCCATAATTAAAACCGCCTTTCAAAATAATAAAGGTTCTTCTCTCCAAACTCCGTAAATACTCAAAACTCTGTTACGCTTCCTCTTTTTTTAGTTTATCAAAAGGAATGATACGCAAAGCTTAAAGATTCTGCGTCTGCAGCCGATAATTATAAGCAGGATCCGTCAAAAATTCTGCATATTTATTTTGAAATTACCGTTCCTAATCCGCACGGTCATTGCGGTATATCAAGGAAATCTTTCCTGCTTAGCTTTATCATTACCATATCGGAACCGAACCTGCAGGTTCCTTCTGTCCCGAACCAGGTTTTGATTATAGCAGTCGCCTCTGGCGTAGGATTTTCCTGATTACGGCAATGCTCCGCATGCTGTTTTCTATCCGGCTTTCGGCGTAGTTGCAATAGTTGCCATGACGCCGCTCTCTTATCTGGACCAATGGGGCGAGAATGATATTATTGAATTGTAATGTATAAAGGAGTTTTCGATGAATGATCTATATATGATGGGCATCATTACCGACCACGGAATCCGCGGTAAAATGATTCCCTTTCTGAATCAAAGCAATATCCACGCAGTCCTCGCCACTTTAGGAACCGGAACCGGCGCAGAACACGCCAGAAGATTTCTTGGGATTTCACTTGCGGAAGAAAAAGAAATGATATAAATGATATTTATCGTGGTGCGTTCCACACAGAAAAATAAAATTATGCGCGCAATAATGGCTCAGGCCGGCATCGGAACGCCGGCCTGAGCGGTCGTGTTCTCCCTCCCGGTAGCCGCAATAGCGGGACTTCGTTTTCCTGAGGAAGACGGAGTTACCGGCGGGGAAAATGCCTGAACTCTGCAGCGTGTTACTGCCTAAGCCCCAAAGTTCTCTGACCGAGGACTTTGGCCGTCCGGCTTTCTAACATGGAAACATAATTTTCCTGCGCAGATTCGGCAATTTTGTTATTAGAATAAGTTCATCGCCTGGTTGACGGATTTCACCCCGATAATTTCTATTCCCTTCATGTTCTTTAACATCCTTTTGGAAACCTCCGGCATAATGCAGGTCTGAAAGCCCAGCTTGCGAGCCTCTGCTACACGCTGGCTCGGCATACTTACCGCGCGGACCTCGCCGCTTAATCCAACCTCGCCAAACACGATGGTTTTCTCGGATATGGGCCGGTTCTTATAGCTGGAAACAATCGCCATCACAATTCCCAAATCAACCGCCGGTTCGTTCATCCGGATTCCTCCGGCAATATTGATGTAAGCGTCATAATTTGAAAGCGGCAGCCCGATACGTTTCTCCAGCACCGCCATCAAAAGATTTACACGGTTGTAATCGGTTCCGGCAGCCGTCCGCCTGGGCATTCCGAAATTGCTCTTGCAGACCAGCGCCTGAATCTCCATCAGAATGGGCCTGGTACCCTCCATGGAACAGGCAACTACCGAACCCGACGCGTTCTCTGGCCGCCCATTCAACATATACTCCGAAGGGTTGGCCACTTCCTCCAGTCCGGTTTCCCGCATTTCAAACACACCAATCTCATTGGTAGAACCAAATCTGTTCTTGACTCCTCTAAGAATCCGATATGAAGCATGCCGGTCCCCCTCGAAATAAAGCACCGTATCCACCATATGCTCCAACACCCTTGGCCCGGCAACGGTTCCCTCTTTGGTCACATGTCCTACAATAAAAATCGTGATATTCAGTCCCTTCGCAAGCTGCATCAACGTATGGGTCGCCTCTCTTACCTGAGATACGCTTCCCGGAGCAGAGGCCGCCTCTTCACTATACATCGTCTGTATCGAGTCAATTACTGCGGCCGCCGGACGCTCTCTTTCTATCACCTGCCGGATGGTTTCCAGATTTGTCTCGCACAAAAGCAGAAGATGATCGTCAAATTCTCCCATCCGATCCGCCCGGAGCTTGATTTGCTTCACCGACTCCTCGCCGGAAATATACAGTACCTTTTTCTGTTCTTCCGCCAACTGCCTGCACACCTGCAGCAACAGGGTCGATTTGCCGATCCCCGGATCGCCGCCCACCAAAACCAGCGACCCCGGCACAATCCCTCCTCCCAGCACCCGATCCAGTTCCTCTATCTTTGTCCGAATTCGATCTTCCTGCTCTGTGGATACGCTGGATAAGGTTACAACTTCCGCTTCCCTCACCGCGCTCTTTACGGCGCTGGATTTTGATACCGTAATCTTTTCCTCCACAAAAGTATTCCACTCTTTGCACATAGGACACTGTCCCAGCCATTTACTCTCCTCATGCCCGCAATTCTGGCAGAAATATATACTCTTTTTTCCCTTCGCCACAACCGGTTCCTCCCTGTATTTCCATTTCATTCGTTAACACGGCAAATATTTATAACCAAAAACCTTCGCCGCTATGTCTTTATCCCTCGCGGCAGACGCCGACTATCCATACAAGCATAGCTCTTTGGCTCCATATTCCGCGGGAATAAACAGGCTGACAGCGGCCTGTTCTATAAAAACATAAAAAGGCGCTGCCAGCCTGCTTTCTGGAAAATCATTCCTTCCCTTTGCTGCTTATCTATTTTTTTACAATCATAAAAGCCACTGCGCGATCTGGCTCCAGTTCCGCGCTGACACTGATTTTACCGCTTAAGTTTGTCTTCATGGTTCCAGCGCTCACGTCGTCCTTATAGATCACGTACTCGGTATCCGACTCAAGCCCCAGAGTTACCTGCACGTCCTGATCTCCCGACACGTGGAAAGACATTTCGTCCGGGGTACTCCTAAAATTCTCTACCGCCGTACCAGGTACCGACTCATATGCAAACATCCCGTTCTTTTCCAGTTTCGTAATTTCCCGGAATGTCTTTACTTTATAGATATCCCCCTGAAATTCAAATCCGTCCAGTTTCGTCTTGGACTCCAGCGAATAATCTCCAAAACTCAGTGTTCCATCTGCCTCTGCCCTTAACAGTTCCTTTACTACTGCCATAGTCTTCATCCTCCTGAATTGCTGTCATTTCATTCTGCGCTCGTCTTCCACTCCTCGCGCTCACTTCGCAAGCTTCGCTTACTCAGTGGTCGTTGCACTCCCATAGAATTTCCTCCTTCGCCATTGGTCTGTTATGCACACCATGGCGCATCCGTAAATTCTGCGCTCGTCGCTATGCGTTCATTGTACCATCATTTCGTGGATTTTGAAATAAATTTTATTTGTTTTTTTGAGAGTCCGGCTTCGATTTCGTCGCCGCGTTTTATCTCGCCTGCAAGGATTGCTTCTGCCAGCTTATCTTCTAACTGATTCTGGACGGCGCGGCGTAAGGGCCTGGCTCCGTATTTCTGGTCTGTTCCGGTTTCTACAATGTGTTTCTTTACAGAATCCCGGATTGTCAGCACAATCTCAAGCTGTTCTTTTGCTCTGTTTATTACTTCTTTACACATAAGGCTGACAATTTTTTTCATCTCTTCCTTATCCAGTGCATGGAATACGATAATCTCATCGATCCTGTTTAAAAATTCCGGGCGGAACACCAGCTTGATCTCATTCATAACGTTTGACTTCATCCGTTTATAATTGTCGCCTGCATCCTCTTTTGTCACAAAACCAAGCCGCTTCGGATCAATAATTGCCTGGGCTCCGGCGTTGGAAGTCATGATAATCACTGTATTGCGAAAGTCCACTTTCCGTCCCTGGGAATCTGTAATGTGTCCGTCATCTAAAACCTGCAGTAAGATATTAAATACATCCGGATGCGCTTTCTCTATTTCATCAAAAAGAATTACGGAATACGGGCGCCTTCTTACCTGTTCGGATAATTGTCCCCCATCGTCATGCCCCACATAACCCGGAGGCGAGCCGATCATCTTTGACACGCTGTGCTTCTCCATGTATTCCGACATATCTACCCGGATGATGGACTCTTCATTCCCAAAAAGCGCCTCTGCAAGCGCCTTGGAAAGTTCTGTCTTTCCAACCCCGGTAGGCCCGAGAAACAGGAAAGAACCAATCGGCCTGTTTGGGTCTTTTAATCCTACGCGTCCTCTGCGGACTGCCTTCGATACCGCCGATACCGCCTCTGTCTGGCCGATTACCCGCTTATGCAGCGTCTTTTCCAGCTTTTTCAATCGCTCTCCTTCCGACTCCGCCAGCCTGCTTACCGGAATCTTCGTCCATTCCGATACCACGTCCGCAATATCTCCCTCCGTCACCTTCGCACGGGTGCCATCCGTCCGTTTCCGAAAACGGTTTCTAATTTTTACAAGCTTCTTTTCCGCCTCAATCTGCTCCTTATGAAGCCGGGAGGCTTCCGCCATATCCCGCTCTTTGATGCGCTCCTCTTTCTGAAGCTTCAAATTCTCAATCAACTGCTCCAATTCTCCAATACTCTCCGGAACTTTAATTCCCCTGAGGCTAACCTTTGAGCAAGTCTCATCCAGAACGTCAATGGCTTTGTCCGGCAGAAAACGGTCGCTGATGTAACGGGCAGACAACGCCACTGCGCTCTCCAGCGCTTCCTGCTCAATCTCCACTCTGTGATGCGCCTCATAGCGCGGCTTCAGTCCCTTTAAAATCTCCAGGCAGTGTTCCTTTGTGGGTTCTTCTACGGTAACCGGCTGGAACCTGCGCTCCAAAGCAGCATCCTTTTCAATATACTTGCGGTATTCTGTCAGGGTAGTCGCTCCAATTAGCTGTAATTCCCCCCTTGCCAGCGAAGGCTTTAAGATATTCGACGCATCCATAGCCCCTTCCGCACCTCCGGCGCCGATAATGGTGTGTACTTCATCCAGAAACAAAATCACATTTCCGGCAGCCTTCACTTCATGAATCAGTTTTTTCATGCGCTCTTCAAATTCCCCCCGGTACTTTGAACCGGCAATCATGCTCGCAAGATCCATCGTCAAAATCCGCTTATCCTTCATTCCGTCCGGTACTAAGCCGTCTGCAATCCTGGCCGCAAGTCCCTCTAGCACGGCAGTCTTTCCTACCCCCGGCTCTCCCACTAAACAAGGGTTATTCTTGGTCCTTCTGCATAGGATCTGCATCAGTCTTCCAATCTCTGATTCCCGTCCGATTACAGGGTCAAGCTTTCCTTCTGCCGCCTGTTCTGTAAGATCCGTTCCAAACTGCTCCAACACGCCCCGCTTCTTCCCGTCGCCCTGAAGGTCCGCCATATACTCGTTGGGATCTACGCCTACAATCAGAAGGATCTCCTGATACAGCTTCTGAATATTTACATTTAACGTCTGCAAAATACGGCAGGCTACACAGTCCATATCATTTAACACGGCAAGCAGCATATGCTCCGTCCCAATCTCAAAAGCTTTCAGACGCGCCGCCTCTCCTTTTGCTTCTTCCAAAATAAACTGAAGCCTTGGGCTGTCGGCGGGCTTCCCGGTTACGGCAACCTCCTCGGCGGGAGTCACCAGCTCATTCATAATCTTAAGGATATCCTCCTCTTTCACCCCATTCATATCCAGGATCTGTCCTGCAATACCCATGTATGTCTTACTAAGGCCAATCAGCAAATGCTCTGTTCCCGCATAGGGATGCTGCATCAGCGCAGCCGCCTCCCTTGCAAGCTTCAGCACGTCTCTCGCCTGACTTGTATAATTCATCTCACATTATCCTCCCATATATTCATCAAATATTTCATCCACCAGCTCATGCGCCTCTTCTCTGGAAATATTCTTGCACAGCCCCCTTGCAAGCACGATCCGAAGCTGCGCCCGCATCTTCTCAATGGCCTCAATCTTATTCATATCCAGCGCAATCACCGCGCCCTTTCTGCGGTCAAGTTGGATATAACCCTCCTGCTTCAGCACCGAATACGCCTTATTTACCGTATGCATGTTGATGCCTACCCGCTCCGCTAACTGGCGGACAGAAGGAAGGGATTCTCCCTCCCGAATCTCAGAAGTGGCAATCCCCATAATAATCTGATTCCTGAGCTGTATATATATCGCTTCCTCGCTGTTGAAATCAATCTCAATATACATCATAACACCTTTTCTCTTTTGAACTTCCTGGTTGTTATATATATGGTAGCACAAGCGGCATGTCATTGCAAGTATACAAATATCTGCCCGCGGCATACGCTATTTTCTAGATACTGTTTACCAAATGACCTGTGAACTGTGACATTCTCTATATTTGCAGGTCTTTTCTGTCAAATATCATCATTCCCGCCGCAAAACATATAACTGCGCCTGCAAAAAGGATAAGGATACCAACCGCAGCTTCTCTCTCGCCTGCAATGATACCATCCGGATTAAACAAGGTAAAGAATGTAAAATACTTTGCTTTCTCCGCGTCGCCCCCTACATTTGCAAGCATCTGCAATACATACATAAAAATTGGAATCCCCGCCCCAAACGCTAGGCTGTATTTTGTATCTGAAAATATACAGGAAGAAAGAAAACATACGCCGCCAATAAACAAATGCAGGCACAACAGGCCGCCGTTCAGCAGGAACAGTTCCGCGATATCCAATTCTCCCGGAAATCCGCTTTCAGCGCAGATTAATTCTAAAATTGTGCTGTAAAGAACAAGCAGCACAATTCCGCTTATCAGCGCCGTCATCTGCGTAAACGCAACGGCACGCCGCTTTACAGGCGCGGCAATCAACAAAGCCATAGAACCTTTATCCACATATTTTGCAATCAGGGCGTTTCCCCGCAGTATACAGAATAACATCGGAAAAATCAGCAGTATAAATCCATAGAGATAAGATACCATAAAACCAATCAGAGTCGCAGCATCGGCTTTCATACCTACAGACGCCATTAATTCCGGCATAGCTTCTGCAAAACTGTTTAAGGTTTTCATCAGGTCAGGGTCGTACATGCTGATAATAATAGAAACATACATGGTAATAATTGCGCCAAAAATAAGCAGCAGTTTTATACTCCCTTTCATTTCACGTTTATAAAGCGCCAGATTCATCATGCTTCTCACCTCCGTAATAATCCATAAAAATCTCTTCCAGGCTTTGCTTCGTTGTAACAGTAACCTTCAATCCGTCGCGTACGCCGCTGAAATCTATAGCAAATGCTTCGGCGGCAGACTCGCTTTCAAGGGTTACCGTGTAATTGCGGGTATGGCGCTCCCGCAGCGCAGCGGCGCCGTCAACAGCCACCATTCGGCCTTTCCGTATCATCCCAATGCGGTCGCAGGTTCTTTCAACTTCCTCGAACATATGGCTTGACATCAGTATCGTCTTCCCATGCTTTTTTTCCTCCGCTATCAATTCGATAAAACGATTCTGCATCAGCGGGTCAAGTCCGCTGGTTGGTTCATCAAGAATAAGAATATCCGGGTCGTGCATAAAAGCGGCGGCAATTCCTAATTTCTGTTTCATCCCTTTGCTCATCTTTTTTATTTTACTTTTGGGATCTAATTCAAAACGTTCCAGCAATTCTTCCTTACGGCTCTTCCTGCCGATTTTGCGGTATTCCGTGATAAATTTCAGAAATTCCGCGCCTGTCATATCTTCAAAGAAACTAATTTCGCCGGGAATATAGCCCAGCCTTGCCTGCACTTTATCCCTATCGTTCCAGCAATCCAGCCCGTCAATAATACATCTTCCCGACTTCGGCTTAAGAAATCCCATCAGGTGACGTATGGTGGTCGTTTTGCCCGCTCCGTTCGGACCTAAAAAGCCAAAAGCTTCCCCTTGATTTACATGAAAGGATACGTCAAACACACCTTTTCCGCCTCCATAATCGCGGACAAGGTTTTCAATTTTAATAGCGTTCATAAATATTCCTCCTTATAGGCAATTTTCTTAAACATCTCTGTCCAATTTACAAATGCTTTTCCAATTTCCTCCAAATATAACGGCTCCTGGTTCATTTGCCGCTCATGGAGATAGCCGTCAACTATCCAGAACAGCATCTTAAATATTTCAAACGGCTCCACATCTTCTTTGAATTTCGTAAAATCTACTTTTTCAAAATATCGATTGTAACTCTGCTCTACGGCCTCCTTACTCTTCGTTTTTAGATCACCGGAGATTTCTTCCTTTTCGGAATAAAAAGAACGAACTGAAAACTCCACAATATATGGATTTTCCGCTAATATACTAATTTTTTTCATCGTAGCGTAAGTAATAAGTTCAAAAAAATCTGTAATCTCCCAAAGCTTAGCATCCGTTACTCCCTCTGTGACTATTTGTTTTACGTATTCATATACTGTCAAATACAAATCCTTTTTGTTATGGAAATAATAAAAAAGCAATCCTTTCGAAACTCCCGCCTTAGACGCAATCAAATCAGTAGACGCCTTTTTATACTCATACTTTGCAAAAACTTCCATTGCCGCTTTCAAAATAGAATTCTGCTTTTCCTCCGGAAGATCTTTAAATCTTTCGCTCATGCCCTTCCCTCCCAACCACTTTGGTTTGACCCATTCGGTTAATTAAAGTATATCTGTTTGACTCAAATTTACAAGCCTCCTTGCATTATTTATCATTTCATGCTTAAATGTTATATGAATGCTACGCGACGTTACGCTTGAAAGCAGAAAAGAGAATAATCAATATGGAAAAATTAAGAGAAACCATCCATAACGCCAAACTCACCAAGACTCAGCAGACCATTGCAGAGTTTATCTTAGACCATTCCGGCGACGCCTGTTTTATGACCTCTACCGAGATTGCCGCAAGACTGAAGGTCAGCGAATCTTCTGTTATACGGTTCGCACGCTCTCTGGGATATACAGGATTTATGGATTTTCAGAAAAACCTCCGCAAGGAATTTCAGAATCAGGTACATCACATCTCCAGCGCCATCACCGTGCCATCGCAACGTATGGCCGAGATAGCCAAGAAGGGTACCAGCGGAGACTATTTAAAGCAGCATTTTCAGAATGTCATCAGCAATATTGAAGAAATGTTTTCCAACAATGGCCTTCACACCTTTGAAGACGCGGCGGATATCATCGTAAGAAGTACGCAGAAGTATGTAACCGCGACAAGAGGCGATACTGCGTTGGCAGATTATGCTTCTCTTTATTTGAAACATATGGTGTCCAATGTCATCAATACCAGCTCCGCCTGCATGACGCCGGTTGACCAGTTAATCAACATCCGAAAGGAAGACTGCCTGTTAATTTTTGGGTTCCCAAGGTATTCTTCCCTTGACCATGCAACCGTCCGTATGGCAAAGGACGCCGGGGCGCAGATAATCGTTGTAACGGATAAGCCCAGTTCCCTGCTGGCGCAATACTCTTCTGTACTGATTACAGTACCTGTGGATTCCAATAGCTTTAACAACTCGCTGGCCGCGGCGCAATTCACTACAGAATGCCTCTTAGAAGCCGTCAGCCACAGAGTTCATGGAATTGAAAAACGACTCCAAAAAATCGACGAGTATCTGGATGAGTTAGGAACTTATTGAAGATATACGGCTCTCCTCCGTTTCCATTTGGGCATTCCAAACGATCCACCGGCCGGCAACTATGATTGAATGACACATGTTAAATTTATTCTATTATAGAAAACCAACCTTTACCAAAAAAGGTGTAAAACCCTGATCTTCTGCCAGACTTTACACCTTAGTTTTACGGTTATTTCATGCAGTGAATTTTCAGACGCGCTCTAGGCCTCGTCAATCGCTTTCCCGATATCATGCCTCATATATTTGTTATCAAACTGCACCCACTCGGATGCCGCATAAGCATTGGCCCTTGCCTCCTTCAAGTCGGCGCCCTTTGCCGTAATGCCCAGCACCCGTCCGCCGTTGGTCACGAACTGCCCTCCTTCAAGCTTTGTACCTGCATGGAAACAATAATATCCTTCATGTTTCTCAAATTCCTCCAGCCCATGAATCGGGATTCCTTTGTCATAAGCTACCGGGTAGCCTTCGCTTGCCAGCACCACGCAGACTGACGCGTTATCCTCAAACTGCAGGTCTACCTGATCCAGCGTTCCGTCAATACAAGCCTCCGCCACATCAATCAGGTCATTCTTCATTCTTGGAAGCACCACCTGCGCCTCCGGGTCACCGAATCTGGCATTGTATTCCAGTACCTTCGGTCCGTCTTTTGTCAGCATCAGGCCAAAGAAAATAACGCCTTTAAACGGCCTGCCTTCGGCTTTCATAGCGTCCACCGTCGCCTGATAGATGTATTTTCTGCAAAATTCATCGACTTCTTTTGTATAAAACGGGCTTGGTGAGAAAGTTCCCATACCGCCTGTATTCAATCCTGTATCTCCATCCCCGGCCCGCTTATGATCCTGGGCGGAGGTCATCGTCTTGATGGTGTTCCCATCCACAAAGGACAGAACCGATACTTCCCGTCCAGTCATAAATTCTTCAATAACCATTTCATTTCCGGCTGAGCCAAATTTCTTATCCAGCATAATCGTCTTTACGCCTTCTTCCGCCTCTTCCAGATTATTGCAGATCAATACGCCCTTTCCAAGAGCCAGTCCGTCTGCTTTCAGCACAATAGGGAATTTAGCAGTTTCTAAATAGCGAAGCGCCTTCTCCGGGTCTGTAAAATTCTCATAAGCCGCCGTCGGGATATGATATTTCTTCATCAAATCCTTTGAAAATGCTTTGGAGCCTTCTAGGATTGCAGCGTTCTTTCTGGGGCCGAATGTGCGGATACCCGCCGCCTCCAGTTCGTCCACAAGGCCGCCCACCAGCGGATCGTCCATTCCCACGATAACAAGGTCAACTTCCTTTTCCTTTGCAAACGCAACAATCTTATCAAATTCCATCGCGCCGATCGGCGCGCACTCCGCGACTTCTGCAATTCCTGCATTTCCAGGTACGCAATACAGCTTATCCGTTTTCACGCTCTTAGCCGCGCAGGCGCAGATCACATGCTCCCTGCCGCCGCTTCCAACTACCAATACATTCATCCCTGCTTCCTCCTTACATTTTTAGAAACCCTTGTATCCCGCGCCATTTCCCGTCCCGGGCAGACATTTTTACCGCTCCTGCGGCATATTTCAAGCATTCCTATTCGTCATCCGTCTTCCCCGCAGATTCGTCTATCACTGTTTTTCCGTTTATGACCTGCACTCTGCCCTGGGCAATTAAGTCAATCGCCTGCGGCAGGATCTTCCACTCCGCCTGCTCCATCACCCGCTTCTGCAGGATTTCTGGCGTATCTCCAAGCTGAACCTCCACGGCCTTCTGCAGGATAATCGGTCCGGTGTCGGTTCCCTCATCTACAAAATGCACGGTTGCGCCGACCACCTTCACTCCTCGCTCCAAAGCCGCCTCATGAACCTTTAAACCATAGTAGCCGGTTCCGCAAAAGGAGGGAATCAGAGACGGATGAATATTAATAATCCGGTTGCGGTATTTTGAAATCATAGCCGGCGGAATCACCACAAGAAAGCCTGCAAGCACGATCAGATCCGGCTTATAAGACAACACTGCCTCCAAAAACTTCTCGTTAAATTCATCCCTTGTTGCAAAATTCTTAGGTGAAATACATTCCCCGGGAACGCCTGCCGCCTTGGCTCGCTCTAAGGCATAAGCCTTCGGATTATTGCTGATTACACCAGCGATACGCACATTCTTAATCCTCCCCTGTGCAACAGCGTCCAAAATCGCCTGCAGGTTTGTCCCTCCGCCGGATACAAGCGCCAATACATTTAGCATAATGTTACTCCTTTTTCCCCGGCTTCTATATGTCCGATTACATACGGCGTATCTCCCGCAGCCCTGATTGCTTCCATCGCCCGCTCTGCATCCGCGGCGTCAACCGCCACTACCATTCCAATCCCCATATTAAAGGTATTGTACATCATCTGCTCTGCGATATCGCCCTTCTTAGCCAAAAGCTTAAAGATCGGCGGTACCGGATAGCTGTCTTTCTCAACAACCGCGCAGACGCCGTCCCTTAACATACGTGGAATATTCTCATAGAAC
Organism: uncultured Dorea sp.; assembly: GCA_910588745.1. Classification (GTDB taxonomy): domain Bacteria; phylum Bacillota; class Clostridia; order Lachnospirales; family Lachnospiraceae; genus Claveliimonas. The sequence goes on from CAJURK010000011.1 coordinate 13,929, forward strand.
CCGCCGCCGGTAATATGGCTGCATGCCTTTACCGTCACCCCTGTACTCTTTAAGCTCTTTAACGCTTTTACATAGATTCTGGTTGGAGCAAGAAGCGACTCGCCCAGCGTCTTCCCAAGCTCGTCATAATAGGTATCCAGCGATTCCTTTGTCATCTCAAATACTTTCCGCACCAGCGAGAAACCGTTGCTATGTACCCCGGTAGAAGCCATACCAATCAGCACATCGCCGCTTTTTAAATGCTCTCCGGTAATCAGTTCTTTCTTCTCGCACACGCCCACCGCAAATCCGGCAAGGTCATAATCCTCCTCCGGCATCAGCCCAGGATGCTCCGCGGTCTCGCCGCCGATCAGCGCCGCCTCCGCCTGTACGCAGCCTTCCGCCACGCCGCTTACGATGGCGGCAATTTTTTCCGGATAATTCTTTCCGCAGGCAATATAATCCAGGAAAAACAACGGCTCCCCGCCTGCGCATGCAATATCGTTCACACACATCGCCACCGCGTCAATCCCGATCGTATCGTGCTTGTCCATCAGAAACGCAAGCTTCACCTTGGTTCCGCACCCATCCGTTCCGGAAAGCAGTACCGGTTCTTCCATTTCCTTAATCTTAGCCAGTGAAAATGCGCCGGAAAATCCTCCCAGTCCTCCAAGTACCTCCGCCCGCATCGTCCGCTTCACATGCTCCTTCATCAACTCCACTGATTGATAGCCGGCTTCTATATCAACGCCCGCATTCTTATAATCCATATCCGTCTCCTTCCTGCCGGGCCAAATCCATCTGTCCCGGCAACTTACAGACCTTCATTCTGCATACTTCACGCTTTCGTTCCGGTCATGCGCCGTATTTTTCACAATCACACGCTTCGCCTACTTCTGCTCCATATAAGCCTTGCGCCCCAGCTCTTTCAGCTTCGCGTCCTTCCCCTGAACCGTCTCCTTCATCTCCTTCGTGTAAGCCTTCAGCCGCTCTAAAACCTCCGGCTCGGAAACAGCAAGAATCCTTGCCGCAAGGATCGCCGCATTCATGCCGCCGTCAATAGCCACCGTAGCGACCGGGATTCCCGGCGGCATCTGTACGATAGAGTAAAGCGCGTCCTGGCCGTCTAAGTTCTTTCCGGACATCGGCACGCCGATAACCGGCATTGGAAAAATCGCCGCGCACATCCCCGGAAGATGCGCCGCCATTCCCGCGCCCGCTATAATTACCTTAAAGCCCTTCTCCTCCGCAGAGCCCGCATATTCAAAAAACACATCCGGCTCCCGGTGAGCCGAAATAATCGTCATCTCATACTCGATTCCAAGCTTGTCCAGCATATCAGCAGCCTTACTCATAACCGCAAGATCCGAATCGCTGCCCATTACAATTCCTACTTTTGACATATTCTCCATCCTTTCTGTCATCCCATGGCCTGGCACAGAAAATAACCAGCTTCATTTTCACTGTACCAGCGTTTCTTACCGATACCATCTATTTATACGCAGATATCATAGCATAGAAAACGGCGCTCCTTCAATGCATTTGCCGCAGTTATCTATTAAATAAATTAATGAACAGTTATTTCTTCACGAATCCAAAGCTTCGTTTAGAATCTCCGTCCCGGGCAGTACAAACCGCCCGTCCTCAATCAATAAAATTTCGGTTCCATCCGCCTTGATTACCCGAATGCTTCCCAGTTCATCATAGGGAATGGTGATATCCGTATGGCAATTCATATACGCCTTTGACACATCCTCTTTCCGACGGATGGAAACGGAATTATCCTTCGCAATTATCTCTTTTCCGTTCGGATTATACACCCTGATATCCTCGCTCCAGCTATAGCAGGTGTCGCCCACCGCAAAATGCGGCCCGGTCTTCTCCGCAATCAAAATCGGAAGCTTATCCTCAATCCCGAATCTGCGCGCCGCCACATAAGCGGTAGTATTTGTCCCTATCGCAAATTCTCCGAGAGGCAGCGTCTTATGGTTATGCAGAATATTATCGGAAATGTATTTCCTGCAGTCCTCCTGTTTCTGGAAATTACCGCAGTTATAATCCGCAATCATCCCATCTTTGAAGTCAATCTCTAAATCCAGATACTGCAGCTCGCCAAGGTATACCTTCGTCACGTGCAGCTTTCCGTTCGTCCCTTCCAGCACCGGCGAAGTAAATACCTCTCCCACCGGAATATTCACATCCGCCACACAGTTTTCAAATATGGTTTCCTTCTCCGGCTCCGCAAGGGGATGAAGGCGCACCGTCAAATTCGTCCGGTTCCCGCCCTTTCCTGTTATCTGTACCGCCCATCCCTGGTCAAGGGCGTCAATCAGAGTCTGCTGCACCCGTTCGTAAAGCTTTGCATCCAGCGTGTTAATCCGGATCACTTCATCAAAGATCTCCTCATAATCCGACCCGATCTCCGGTATTGGATAAGCAACAATCGTAAAACTTCGTTCCTCTCCTTTGATAAATTCATTGGTCATCTGCCCTGCTTTATTCTGAAATGCCAGCAGAATCTCTTCCTGCTTCTCCGTCAGATGCACAGCCTCTTCCTTCACCTGAGGCGCAAAGGGCCGTTCTCCGAAGACTTCCATCACCGCCGGCCCCGCAAAGCCCGCCGCCATTTCCCGGTTCGCCTCATATACATGACGCATCACTTCCAGCTTCCGCTCTGCAAACCGTTTATTTAAAAACAACCCCTGGTCATCCCTGTGGTCATACTCATACTGGGGATTCGGATTTCCCCCATAGTACCCAGTCTTTGCCTGCCTGTGCCTGGTAAGAACGCTTGCGCCTGCCCGGTAAATCACAGGCTTAAGCCCCATTTTCTCAAAATTCCTCACCGCTTTTCGGATTACGGCCTCAAATCCCAGCACATAACGGATATTTACCACCGATTTTTTAGATAAATCTTTCCCTGTATTCACAAACCCAACGCGGTACCCTTCCGTATATACGTCCGCCATCTTCTGCAGCGTATCCCCCTCAAGCTCTAACAGATGCTTTGCCGTACGCAGTTCATTATCGCTAACATACTCTCCGAACCGGTACAGATACCGAAAATCCGACAAATCCGCCGTCTCAATGATTTTCGCTGCAAAATCCCGCGCCGGGTCAATCTGTTCCAACACCCGGTCCGCCGCAAACACATCACAGTAATCGCTGGCATACCAATAAACGATATCCTTTAGTTCCCGGATAAATCCGGATTCTTCTTTCTCATCCGTCTCCCCCGCATTAGAAGCCTCGCCGCAGTGAGCCTCAAAGCAGTTATACACTTCGATAAACAGCTCCATCAGAATCGTCAGATACTCTCTTTTCCCCTCGAATACGTAGGGAATTCCGCCCCGAAGCTCCGAATATAAGAAGCTTAAGAGCTGCCCCGCTTCCCTGCCGAACATGTTCACAGCATAAGCCGGGTTCCCATAGCTTGTTTCATAATTCTCCGGCAGAATATCTTCATACAATTTCCGGTTCCAGCTCTTTAGCTCCTCCATCGTACTTTTTTCATAACGCCCCGCTTCAATCTCTTCCAACAAGAAAAGAAGCAGCGCCAAGAACTGTGCCTCTCCCTGAAAATACGCACGGAAGGGAAGTCTTACCGACTCCTCTTCCGGTATCTGCCTGATCCTTTCCGCCGCAAGATTAAATCTTTCCGCTACCATCTAGAAAAACCCCCTTATATATGTCGCTGTAAATATAAGCAGAAGAACCCCATTGCATGCAATCCCCCCTTTACAGGATACATAGTTCTTTTCGCGCTCCTTAAATCCCTTGATTCCCTGTTCGAGTCCCGCCACAGACATCGCAAGCGCCATAAGTCCCGTTAACCCTATAAAAATGGTAACTTCTCCCCTGCTTATGTATGAAACCGAAAATATCAGCAGCATCAGGAACGACGACGTTAATGCCAGCGCGCTGGAAATCATCCCACGTTTCGAGTGCTTCAGCCTGACTTGGCCATGTTTGTAAAAACGCTTCTTCTGCCTCTCTTTCTCACGCTTCTGCCTTTCTCTTTCTTTCGCTTTATCTTCAGCTCTTTCTTTTAGATTTCTTATGAACCCCATAATTTCTCCTTATCGCTGCGCATATAACAAACGCAATGTAACCCAGCGCCCCTCCCAATGTATTTAGAACCATATCGTCCACATCAAAACTTCCTACCTTTGTAACCAACTGGAATGTCTCTACACACAGGCTCAGCGCAAAGCTGTAAAACACAGCCGATAAAAAACTTCTGTACTTGTATTTACTTGCCATAGGCAAGAAAAAACCAAAAGGGACAAAAATCAGCACATTGCCGAACAGATTCGTAAATACCGCATACCATCCAAGCTGCTCCCTATATATCCAGAACCTTTTGATTTCCTTGAATAATACCAGATTATACCGGTATTCCTGCATCTCCCCTCTTCCGTACCATTCTGAGAAAAGGAGGAAATAAATAATAAATCCAATGTACAGCACAAATAATATTTTCCCTAAAAAACGCAGTCTACTCCCTCTCTTACTCATATTAGAACATCAGACCCTCTTTATTCTTCAGCAAACGTCCTCCGCAAACGACTGCAATTACCCCTGTGGTAATGCCGGTTACAATCATCACAACTCCGATTGCAATACTAGCGGCTCCGGTAATTCCCATTGTTTTAAATGCCTTTTCGTTCATCCCTATTCCCTCCTGTTATTTCCTACAAATCCAGACTCTTTCTTTACCGCTCGGGCGGCAGCTTCACTGCCCGTTTATTTTTCCTTCTTACGCCTTCTGAATTCCATACTCTTCATAATATGCGTCAATTGCTGATTTTAATGTATCGTCAATCACAACTTTCCCCTGGCACTCCCTGTTGTACAGATACGCCGTCACCTCTTCCATTGTTACAATGGCGCTGGTTTCAAATCCATACAGTTCCTTAATCTCGTCTAAGGCGCTCATCTTCCCGCCCTTTCCCACTTCCATACGGTTCAGCGAAACCATCAGTCCTTTCACCTCTATGTTCCCCTGAGCCTTTAAAACCGGGAAAGTTTCTTCAATCGACTTGCCGGAAGTCGTCACATCTTCAATAATTACCACCCGGTCGCCGTCCTTTAGGCTGCTTCCAAGAAGAATCCCCGCATCTCCATGATCCTTCGCTTCCTTTCGGTTAGAGCAGTAGCGAATATCCTTGCCGTACAGGCTGCTAATCGCCATTGTCGTGGCCACCGCCAGAGGAATTCCTTTATAGGCCGGCCCAAACAGCACGTCGAAGTCCAAGCCATACGTATCGTGAATCGCCTTTGCGTAATATTCTCCAAGCTTTCTAAGCTCAGTCCCTGTCACATAAGCCCCTGCGTTCATAAAAAATGGAGACTTCCTTCCGCTCTTTAGCGTAAACTCTCCAAACTTCAACACATTGCTCTCTACCATAAATTCTATAAACTCTTGTTTGTATGCTTCCATAGACATATCGTGAACTTTCTCACGTTCTCCTTTCCAGATAAAATCAGAAAATAGCAATTAAATTCTTTTTAATTCTACCATAATTGCCGCTCAATTTCAATTCGGGAATTTTACCAGCCTTTGATAAATACGCAGGAATCTAACCCTTCATCAAATAATGACGGATTGCATAGGCCGCACCGTTGTGTTCATTATCCGGTACTACCGAATCCGCTATTTCTTTCGCCTCCGGTATCCCGTTCTCCATCGCCAGCGAAAGTCCTGCAGCCTTCAAAGCCGCGAGATCATTCTCGCTGTCGCCGACCATAATCATCTCCTCAACAGGAACGTCTAAATATCTGCTCAAATCCTGAAGCCCTAATGCTTTGGTTACTCCTAACGGCGTACATTCAATATCTCTTACTCCTGTCGTAGCAACCGCCATCTTCGGCTCTAAATCCCGGAGCAACTCTTTTGCAGCTTCCCATTCTTCCCAGGTCCTAAAATACGCGCTGAATTTCTCCACCATTCCAGATTTCCACCGAACAAACGGCTCCATATCCATCACATGAATCATACTGTTTGAAAAAAGCTCCTGACAGGCAGCTCCCAGGTAATCTGAAATATGAAAACAATGAGGAGGCGTGGTATATGCCTGAATCCCGGCTACACACACAAAGACAGCCTCTTTATTTACACGAGATAATCTTTTTACCAGTTCTCCCAGCAGACCCGGCTCAAAAGAATGCTTACAGAGCAGCTTCTGCTGCCCGGCATGATACAGTACTCCTCCTGAAGCGCCAATCACATAGTTCACCTCCGGCAGGATTTCCAGATACTCCCGCAGTTCCGAAGGAGAACGCCCGCTGCAGAACACAACCTCTTTCCCTGCCCGGCATGCTTCGCGAACCGCCTCCTGGCAGGTTTCCGTTATCTCCTTATTCTGATTGAGCAAAGTCCCATCCATATCCAACGCGATCAGCTTATATTTTCCAGTCATACTTCTTTGCCGCCTTTCCTATCTTTCCAAAATTTCTGAACAATCCGATTTCCAAAATATCCGCATAGGATTCCCAATACTGCTCCTCCAAGCACATCTGTCGGATAATGTACATACAGGTACAGTCTGGAAAATGCAATCAGCGCCGCTAACGCCAGCGCCGGTTTCCACAAATGCCCCTCCCCTCCAAAATACAACGCAAACGCCGACGCAAAAGACGCCGCCGTATGACCGGAGGGGAAAGAGTAATCGCCAGGCTTATGAATCAACAGTTCTACCACCGGATTCCTGTCGTAGGGACGCATCCTTGCCACCGCATTCTTGATGATCCCGTTGCACAAAATCACATCCAGAATCAGCGCGGCCGCCAGCGCCGCTCCCGTCTTTCTTGTCTGCGGAATAATCAGCAGAACTGCCGACAGCAAAATCCACACTACGCCTGCATTTCCCAGAGATGTAATCGCCGACATCAGTATATCGCCCGCCGGACTGCGAAAATTTTGTATCCAATCCAAAATCTGTATTTCAATTCCCATCTTTCTACTCCTTTACCCATCTATTTACCACATTATACGTGATGCATAGGAATAATCCAAGTATCATTGTACACATTTTTACGGGCAGGAAATCCCTGGCGCCTGCAAAACGTATTCTGTCTTTTCTACAACAGTATTATTGTCAGAATATTCTTTATTGTTTAAATTTTTTGATTATTTATTTCTATTCTAAATATTGATTTTCTATTTTCTTTTAATTTTTTTTAAATTATTTTGATTTTTCTATTGACATTTTTATAATAATGCGATATTATAATATCAACAAAAGAAAAGGAGGACAGACCACCAAAAACCTAAATTAAAAACAGAAAACAAAATTTAAAGAAAAGAGGTATAGTCCAATGTACTAAGAATTTTTAAATCGAATCGTCTATCTTAACAATAAAAAAAGTAAAGTCCAATGTGCTGACACATTAAAATCGAGATATTATCGAAAGAATCATTTACGAATACTATGAAGAGTAGTTTAAGATAGATAAGAAGAGAAAAAAGGAGGATAGTCCAATGGATGGAATAGTTTAAAATCCGCTGTGTTGAATAAATCGTCAATACAGCGGATTTTACATTGTAAAACATCCGGCAAAACAAAGGCCACAGGCGGCATGTTCCTGCCGGATTTTCATTGATTCTTTTAAATTTCCCGAGTATATTCTTTCAGCCACTCTTTCTCATCTTCCGTAAGGTAAGGGGTCAGAGTCTCAAACACCTTCTTATGATACTCATTTAGCAGCGTCTTTTCTTCTTCTTTCATCATCTGCGGATTGATCGCATCCAAATCAAACGGGATCAGCGTAAGCGGTTCAAAATACATAAACTGCCCGTATTCATTTTTCTCGCCTTCACAGATTAACAGCTCGTTTTCCAAACGAATTCCATGGGAACCTTCGATATAGATTCCGGGCTCGTCGGTCAGAACCATGCCCTTCTTCAACTCTTGGACAAGCCCTCCCCGATACCGCCAGCGAAGCTCTGCAGGTCCTTCATGGATATTCAGAAGATATCCTACTCCGTGTCCGGTTCCGTGATTAAAGTCTTTTCCTCTGTCCCAGAAGGGTTTCCTTGCCGCGTAATCAACCGTCATCCCATTAGCGCCCTTTAAAAACCGGACGTTCGCCAGGCTTAAATTGCTGATTGCCACCAGGGTAAAATCATCTTTCAGATTCTGCGGCACTTCGCCTAAAGCATAAGTTCTAGTAATATCCGTAGAGCCTTCATAGAAGCCCGCTCCGGTATCCGTCAGCAAGAAACTGCCTTCTTTCAGTTTTGCGTCAGTTTCCGCCGAAGCAGAATAATGCGCCATTGCCGCATGTTCGCCAAACGCGCTGATCGGATCGAAGCTTGGCCGCAGGAAATTCCCCAGCTCCTTACGAAATTCGTCCAGCTTATCAGAAGCGCTGATTTCCGTAATACAAATCTTCCCCACATTCTCTTTCAGCCATTTCATAAACCGTATATGGGCTATGCTGTCCTTTATCTGAGCCTTCCGGATATTGGAGATCTCGACATCATTCTTTATAGCCTTCATAAGAATTGCCGGATTGGGTTTACTAATCTTTTTTACCTTCTCCGGAATATTCTTATAAAGCTCATAATTCAGCTTTGATTCATCCAAAAGCAGCGCCGTACCATCCTTTAACCTTTTGATATCCTCATACAGATCATTGTAAGGCTGCAGTTCCACGCCCTCGGCCGCAAGGGATGCCTTGATCGTATCATCCAGTTTATTCTCGTCAATATACAGCTTTACCGATTCTTTCATAATCAGCGCGTAGGACAATACCAGCGGAAAATAATCCACATCGTCCCCTCGAATATTCAGCATCCAGCAAATATCATCCAGAGTGGTCAGCACATGTACGTCCGCGCCGCATTTCTCCATTTCCTCCCGAATCGCCGCCAGCTTATCCGCAACAGTTTTTCCGGTATATTCCAGCCCCAGGGCGAATACCGGTTTTTCCGATATCCCCGGGCGTTCCTCCCATATGGCGTCAATCAGATCCGCTCCATACAGCAGCTTTCCATGCTTTTCTTCTGCAAGTTTCTCATACCGCTGCCCGTCGCTTACCGATACGGTGCGGCCGTCAAAACCGATGGCGCCGCCCTCCGGCAAGACTTCCTTTATATACTCTTCTATCTTCGGCACACCCGGCTCGCCCATTTTCCGGAGCAGTATAGACGAACCCTCAAGTTCTCCCGCCGCCTGGATAAAATATCTGGCGTCCGTCCACAGCCCTGCTTCTTCTGCCGTTATGACAGCCGTTCCCGCCGACCCGGTAAATCCGGTGATAAATTTTCTTGCTTTGAAATGTTCTCCCACATATTCACTCTGGTGGTAATCGGCAGTTGGAACGATGTAAATGTCAATTCCTTTCTCTGCCATTACCTTCCGAAGCGCTTCAACCCTTTCCCGAATATCCATAACCTTCACCTCCGCATTGATATGTAATCTGTTTTGAATCTGTTCCATCTTATGATTGATTTTTCGTCCATTCCCTGCTTATCCGCCGTATCCCCCGGAATCTGCCAATACTGTTAGTCGTATCGGTTCAGCCATTCCTTCATAAGTTCCACATACCGGTCGTTGTCCTCCACAAAGCACATATGCCTGCAGGTACGGAATAACTCCCATTCTGCGTTCGGGATCCGGTCGTACATATACTTGGCCACGTAAGGCGTACACAAATCATTTCCTCCGCTGATAATCAACGTCGGTTCCTCGATATCCTGAAGCTTTGCCGTTACATCGTAATCCTTCAGGGTTCCTGTCGGAGTAAACTCATTGGGTCCCCACCCTTCCAGGTAAGATTCCAGGCCAAACTTTTTCTCTCTTCTCAGGCATTCCGGCGCATCCTCCGTAATCTTGCCGGCAGAATGGCGCAGCATATATTCCGCCTCGGCCGCCTGGTATTCCGGACTGCTGTAATCACCGGACTCGGTCGCAGCCGCAATTGCTTTCTGCATATCTTCCGGCAGAAAGCGGATCATCCTTTGCTGCTCTTCTGCCCACAGCCAGGAAGCCGGCAGCGTACTGGAGAGGATGATGCTCTTTAAGCCTTCCGGCTGATAGTTGCAGACATACTCCAGCGTCTGCATCCCGCCCCAGGACTGCCCTAAAAGATGCAGTTCCTCCAGCCCTAAATGTTTTCTAAGACATCGCAGTTCCTCAATCCAGACTCCCGCATTCCACAGATCCGGCCGGTCTTCCACAAAGGATCTGCCGCAGCCGAGCTGGTCGTACATGATAAGCTCCCGCCCGTCCTCTTCGGCCAGTCGGTCCAATACTTCAAAATAATTGTGAGTAGATCCGGGACCTCCATGCAGAAGCACCAACGGTTTCTTTTTACCACTTTTCTCTCCCACGATCCGGTAATAGATCCGATATTCCAAAAATGGCATGTATCCTTCTCTGATTCCCATCCATATCACTCCCGTCTATTTTCCAATTGATACTTACAATTCAATTGTTGTTTTCACGTTCTGCGCGCTACTTTACAATTCCCACCATATCCGAAACGCTCTGGAAGCCGTTTCGCTCCATATATTCCTCAATGCCGTCTGCAATCTCCATGGTTACTGCCGGATTGTGGAAATTCGCTGTCCCTATCGATACCGCGCTGGCTCCTGCCAGAATGAGTTCAATGGCGTCCTCCGCGCAGCTTATGCCTCCCATCCCAATAATCGGCAGCTTTACCGCCCGGGCCGTCTGATAGACCATCCGCACTGCAATCGGATGGATCGCAGGCCCTGATACGCCCCCTGTCTCGTTGGCCAAGGCAAAAGCTTTTCGGTGGATATCGATCTTCATACCGGTCAGGGTATTGATCAGCGATACCGCGTCTGCTCCTCCCGCTTCTACTGCCCGAGCCATCTCGGCAATATCCGTCACATTGGGACTCAGCTTCATGATAACCGGCTGTCTGGCATAACGTTTAACCGCCCTGGTAATCTGCTCTGCCGCCGCAGGATTCTGTCCGAAAGCAATACCGCCCTCCTTCACATTCGGGCAGGAAATATTGATTTCTAACATATCCACCGGCTCATCCGCAAGCCGTTCTACCACCTGGCAGTAGTCCTCCTCCGACTTGCCGCAGACATTCACAATAATTCTGGTATCGTACTGCTTTAAAAAAGGGATGTCCCTCTTGCAAAAGAGTTCGATTCCAGGATTCTGCAGGCCAATGGCGTTCATCATGCCGCCATAAGTTTCCGCAACCCGGGGCGTAGGATTTCCCGGCCAGGGAATATTTGCCACGCCTTTTGTAGTTACCGCGCCCAGCTTATTCAAATCTACGTATTCTGAAAACTCTTGACCGGAGCCAAAAGTACCTGACGCCGTGGTTACTGGGTTTTTCCATTCCACTCCGGCTATCTTTACCGCCATATTCATCAGATCTCCACCTCCGTAGATAAAAATACCGGCCCATCCTTACAGATGCGCTTATTCTTCACGTTACTGTGGGAATCCGTTTTACCGCTCTCGCATACGCAGCCAAGACAGGCTCCGATTCCGCAGGCCATACGCTCCTCCAGAGACACATAGCATTCAATCCCCCTCTTTTCCCCATATGCTTTGACGGCCTTCAGCATAGGCTTTGGGCCGCAGGCATAGATAATATCCGCCTCCAGTCCGTGTTCACGGATGGCGTCCATCACGTTGCCCTGCGTCCCCACGCTGCCATCTTCCGTGGCGATATAAAGCCGTCCATGTTCTGCAAAGGATTCCTCAAGAAAAGTCTGCGCATCCCGGTACCCTGCGATAATCTGCTTTTTCTCGCATTCGATCTGCTTTGCCAGCTCCAGAATCGGCGGAACCCCAATGCCGCCCCCGATTAAAAAGGCTCTTTTTCCTTTGCCGCGCTCCAGCGGGAAACCGTTTCCCAACGGCCCAAGCACCGTAAGACTGGCTCCCCGCCCAAGCTGTGAAAACTGCTTTGTTCCCGTATGTTCCCCGGTCACGCGGTATACCATACGCAGAGCCCCTTCTTTCTTATCAATCTCACAAATGCTGACCGGCCTTGGAAGCAGCCTGCTTCTGTCCTCCGTATAAACCGACATAAATTGTCCCGGCGCCGCCGTCTGCGCCGCCTGCGTTTTAATCCATATGCTGAAAATTCCGTCTGCCAGCTCTTTCTGGGACAAAACTACAGCCTGTTCTCTTTCCTTTATCATAATGCTCCTTTGATATCTGCAATCATGTCTTCTACCGCCGCCCTGGACGCGTCTCCAAAATGCTCCGCGCCGTATTTTGCGTACGCCTCCTGCTTGTATGCGGCAATAATGCCTCGGGACGAATTCACAATGGCGCCAAGTCCGTCCTTGTTAAAGAAATGCGCTAAGTCCTTGCCTTTTCCGCCCTGCGCCCCATAGCCTGGCACCAGAATGTACGCCTTCGGCATAATCTTTCGCAGCAGTTTTCCCTGCTCGGGATACGTAGCTCCAACCACCGCGCCGATATAACTGTATTCCTCGCCCATGCAATCCTCGCCCCATTCCGCGACCTTTCCCCCTACCAGCTCATACAGCGGCTTTCCATCAATCAGGCGGTCCTGAAATTCGCCGCTGGAAGGGTTCGACGTTTTGACCAGAATAAATAACCCTTTCTTCTCCCGCTTGCACACTTCGGCAAATGGATTTATGCAGTCAGAACCCATATAAGGGTTCACCGTAATCATATCCTCGTCAAAAGGCGCATAAAAACGGCTACCCACCTGTACTCTTCCCAAATGTCCCGCGGCATAGGCCGCTGATGTGGATCCAATATCGCCGCGCTTGATATCTCCGATTACCACAAGTCCTTTTCTCTTGCAGTAGTCCACAGTCTTTTGAAACGCCCCAAGCCCCGGAAGCCCAAACTGTTCATACATGGCGATCTGAGGCTTTACTGCCGGAATCAAATCATAGGTCTTATCTACAATCTCCTTGTTGAACTGCCAGATTGCTTCCGCCGCGCCCTCCAATGTCTCGCCAAATTCACCAAACGCTTTTTTCACAACCTGCTCCGGCACGTAGCTTAACATCGGATCTAACCCTACCACAATCGGAGCCCCTGTCTTTTTGATATTCGCAACTAATTTGTTAATCAATCATCCTTCCTCCTTCATACACGACTCTGCCGTTGACCAGGGTACACGCTACCTCGCCTTTCACCTTACGTCCATGGAACGGCGTATTCTTTCCCTTTGAGAAAAACGACTCTTTATCGATCCGGTATTCCTTTGCCGGATCAAAGATTACAAGATCCGCAAGCTTCCCTTCCGACACCGAACCCTTCTCATCCATTCCCAGTATCTTCGCCGGGTTATAGCTCATCTTCTCGGCCATCTGCATCGGCGTCAAAATGCCCTTGTCCACAAGTTCAGTATACGTCAATGCCGCGGAAGTCTCAAGTCCTACAATCCCAAATGCGGCGGATTTCATGCTGAGATTTTTCTCTGCGCCTGCATGGGGCGCATGGTCTGTGGAAATTACATCCATTGCGCCGTCCCGCAGCCCCTGAATCAGCGCGTCTACATCCCTCCTGCTCCGAATCGGGGGATTCATCTTGTAGTTCCCATCGTCCTCTGTAATATCATCTGTGGTTAATATAAAATGATGGGGGCATACTTCCCCGGTTACGGACAGTCCTTCCGCTTTCGCGGCGCGAATCATCTTCACGCTGTCCTCCGTAGAACAGTGGCACAAATGAAGTTTTGCCCCGGTCTCTTTTGCAAGCAGAATATCCCTTGCCACAATGACATCCTCTACCGAATTGGTAATTCCTTTCAGGCCAAGCCGCTCTGCCTTTTCGTCGGCATTCATCACGCCGCCCTCTACCATGGTGATATCCTCGCAGTGGGCAAATACCACCATGCCCGCCTCCTTTGCGAGCTTCATCCCCTTACGGTACAAAGATGCGTTCATAACCGACTTGCCGTCCTCGCTGATTCCGACGCAGCCAACCTTCGCCATTCCCCGGATATCAGACAGTTCCTCTCCCATCTGCCCTACGGTAACGGAGCCAAGCTGAAATACATTTGTCAGGGATTCTTTTTTTGCCCTTTCCTGAACCGCTTCTACTTTTGCGGCAGTATCTGTCACCGGTTTTGTATTGGGCATGGCGCACACCGTCGTTACCCCGCCCCGGACAGCCGCCCTTCCGCCGGTAGCCAGCGTTTCTTTATATTCTAATCCGGGGTCGCGGAAATGTACGTGCAGATCGATAAACCCAGGCATTACATAACAGCCCTTGGCTTCAATCACTTTGTCCGCCTCTGAGCAAATATGTTCCTTCACCTCTTTGATTCTTTCTCCTTCTATCAACACATCATAGCGTCCGTCTTTCCCGGTTAGCGGGTCCAGCACATGGCCGTTTTTAATTAACGTTTTCATATTCTTCCCCTTTCCTTTTCTATTTTCTATTTCAGCAAAGGCCGGCTTCCCAGGTAATCCCAGAACCGGCCTTTGCTTTGCTCATGCCCAGCGGCTCACGCTCTGAGCGAGCTGGACTTCGCTGTCTCTACAGCATCTTTTCAATTACTTCGATCGCTTTCTCAAGCTGATTATCATACTCCGGATTCTCCTCGTCCGGCACATATTCTACTTCCACATCCGGCGTAATGCCTTTCCCGTCAATACTTCTTCCGCTGGGTGGAAAATATTCTGCAATGGTAAGCTTTACACTGGTTCCGTCTTTCAAATCAAATATCTGCTGAACCACGCCTTTTCCATAAGACTGTGTTCCTACAATCTCTCCCGCATCATAATCCTGAATAGCGCCTGCGTAAATCTCCGACGCGCTCGCGCTGTTTCCGTTCATCAGCACGGCCAGCGGCTTACGGAATTGATGCTCTTCATCCGAGGAATACACGGTCTCTTCCCCTGACTTCTCCTCCATAGAAACAACCGTTCCCTCCGGAAGCATCAGATCCAGAATATCCACAACCACGTCTAAGTTCCCGCCCGGATTGCTCCGAAGATCCACTACCAGGCCGTTCATTTCCTGATTCTCCAAATCCTCCAACGCCGACCGATACTGTTCTGTGGTCACGCTGTCAAATTCTGTGATCCGGATATAGCCGATTCCGCCTTCTTTCATCTCATGGGCTACCGTAATTGCTTCAATTTTCCGACGGGTAGCCGTAACGGTCACTTCCTTCGCGTCGTCCCCCCGAATCACAGCAAGCTCCACCGTCGTTCCCTCGTCTCCCTTAATACGACCTACAACCGTCGTCAGGTCAATTCCCGTAACTTCTTCGCCGTCAACCTTATAGAGAATATCATTATCCTGAATCCCTGCTTCTTCAGCTGGAGAATCCGGATATACCTGCAGAATCGTAATTATCCCGTTATCCCTGTCCTGTGTCATAACAGCTCCGATTCCACTGTATTCGCCAGAAGAAGATTCCATCATAGCCTTCGTCTCTTCCTCGTCATAATATACAGAATAAGGGTCGCCAAGGCCTTCAACATAGCCTTTATACAAACCCTCTCTTAAATCTGCACTGTCTTTATCTCCTGTATAGTAGCTATCTATAAGCTGTTCCAGTAATTCAAGCTTCTTCACCGCCGCGTCGTCCACCGGCTCTTCACTTTCTCCTGCCGCATGCTGAAGGACACTCCGGATTCCGGAATCATTCATCCCGCAGGAAACTGTTCCCACAATCAATAACACAGTAAGGGCGCCCAAAAGCGCCCCTCTTATAAAACCTTTATTATACATCGTTCATCCCAGTCTTTTTCTAATATTATATTCACCATCAGGATTCCTATTACAAATGCAACCTTGGATCTACCGGCACTCCGCCCACCCATACTTCAAAATGAAGGTGCGGACCCGTCGATGCTCCCGTAGAACCAACCGCCGCAATATTCTGACCCACGCTTACAGACTGGCCTACGCTCACATACGTAGCGCTGCAATGCTGATACAGCGTAGACAATCCGTTACCATGATTAATCACTACGTAGTTCCCTCTTGCACCGTTATAAGCCACGGTTGTTACCGTACCGCCTGCAGCCGCATAGATTGGGCTTCCTGCGCCCGCCGCATAATCGCGTCCCTTATGGTTTGTACTTCCAATACCGCCCGGCGATGCTCTGCCTCCGAACTCACTGCTGATATACGCAGATGGACATGGATTACTCAGCGTACCATTCCCGCTCGGCGGAATAGACGGTCCTGCCGTTCCTCCTCCGCTGGAATTTCCCTGCTGAGCAGCTGCCGCCGCTGCCGCTGCCGCTTCCTCCCTCATGCGCTGCTGCCTTGCCGCTTCCTCCTGCAATGCTTTCAATTTAGCGGCATTCTCACCAATCGCGGCTTCTAGATCGCTGATTTCTTCTGCCTTTTCTTCGAGCAGAACCGATACTTCATTCTGCTTCTCCTGAAGCTGCGCCTGCAGCGTTTCCAGTTCGGTCTTCTCTGATTCAAGAACCTTCTTCTGATCATCCACACGCTTTACAGTCTCTTTAAATTCATCCAGCATATCCCGGTCATACTCCGAAATTTGAGTAATATATTCGGCGTTATTCAAAAAATCACTGATACTCTTAGACTCGAAAAGGATCTCAATAAACTGCGTATTCCCATTCTCATACATATATTTGATGCGCTTCTTCATGCTTTCATACTGGTTATTCTCATCAATCTGCGCCTGTATCAGTTCGGTTTCTTTCTCCGCAATCTCTTCCTGCTTTTCTGCAATCTTTGTCGTTGTTTCATCCATCTCTTCGATCAAAGTATTTAATTGGTCTGCCAGCGCTGCTTTCTCCGCCTCGGCCGAGCTTTTTTTCGACTTCAGCTCCTGTCCCTTCTTCTTCGTTTCTTCAATAGAAGAAGCCTGTACCTGCACCGTCATGCCAAACGCGAGTATAAAAACCAACAGTAAACTTATGAATCTTTTACGCTGCATTATCAATCCGCCTCCCTTTTGCACCCCATATTAATATATTATCCTCTTGTTTTTTTGTTCCCCCTACACTCTCAAATGTTTGCGGATTGTAAAGAAACTTCCTAAAACGCCGATTCCTACTCCCAGCGCCAAACCTACCGGAAGAAGAATACTGTACACTGTTGTAACCGGAAGAAAATCCACAATATTATTCAGAAGGCTGAACTTTGTCATAATATACGCAACCGCCCGGTCATACATAAAATACAGCATTACCAGCGGTATAATCGCTCCAATCAAGCCGATTACCAAACCTTCTATGACAAAAGGCGCCCGGACAAATCCATCCTTCGCTCCTATATATTTCATAATCGCAATCTCTTCCCTGCGGACCGTTATACCCATAGTAACGGTATTGCTTATCAGGAAAATAGATACCGCCAGAAGAATTCCAATCAAGAAAATAGATATATAAACAATCAGTTTATTCACACTGGTAAGCGTCCTGGCAACAATATCCGACTTATTTACCTTCCGAACGCCGTCCAGCTTCTCGGCAAAGGAAACTACATCCTTCTGCTTCGCCACATCATCCATATATACCTCATAGTTATCCGAACCGTTCAGCGGATTGTCATCCTTAAAACCGTCCGCAAGCTCTTTTGCCTCCCCAAAATAGCTGTCCTTGAAATTATCCCACGCTTCGTCCGCGGATACATATTTTATTTCCAGAACACCGTCATGTTTCTCCAGCTCTTCTCCAATATTCTTGATCTGGGTCTGCGTCACATCCTCTTCAAATAAAACGGTAATTGCAACCCCTTCTTCTGCTTTCTGTACAATATATCTGAAATTGGTCACAATAGAAAAGAAAATACCGAACAGAAAAATACAAGCTGCCATCGTTGCAACGGATGCGATGGAAAACATCTTATTTCTTCCTATGTTCTTAAATCCTTGTCTCGTTGAATATCCAATCGTACTAATTCTCATTGATATAACCACCCCTTTTTTCGTCGCTTACAATGACCCCTTTTTTCATCGTAATGACGCGTTTTTTCATCTCGTTAACAATCTCCTGATTATGCGTAACAACCAACACCGTAGTACCTCTGTCATTGGCCTCTTCCAATAGTTTCATAATCTCCCAGGAATTCGTTGGGTCGAGGTTACCGGTTGGCTCGTCCGCCAGCAAAATTGCCGGTTCGTTCACGATCGCCCTGGCTATGGCTACACGCTGCTGCTCACCGCCGGATAATTCCTTTGGAAAAGACTTATACTTCTGTGCCAGTCCCACCAGAGACAACGCCGCCGGAACCTTCTTCTTAATGATGCGGGTGGGTGTCTCTACAACACGCTGCGCAAAAGCTATATTTTCATAAATGTTACGATCTTTAAGCAGCCGGAAATCTTGGAATACAACGCCGATTCCTCTGCGGTACATCGGAATCTTCCTATGCTTTAACCTGCCCAGATCTTGTCCATTCACAATAATCGTACCGGATGTAGGTTCCAATTCCTTCATAATCAGACGGATAAGGGTTGATTTACCAGAACCGCTGTCTCCTACGATAAACACAAATTCGCCCTGCTTGATCTTCAGATTAATCCCATTCAGCGCGGAAACCCCTTTCGAGTACTCTTTCGTTACTTCTGTTAATTCAATCATACTGTCCTCCTAATTACTTAATACTCCATGGACTCCATATACTTCATGTACTTGACTACCATCAGCGCAATCTTAAATGTGATGGCGTCCTCAAATACCCTCAAGTCAAGTCCCGTACTTTTCTGCAGCTTATCCAGTCTGTACACCAGTGTATTCCGGTGGATATAAAGCTGTCTCGACGTCTCGGACACGTTCAGGCTGTTCTCAAAAAATTTATTGATCGTAGCCAGCGTCTCCTCGTCAAATTCATCCGGGGATTTCCCCTCAAAAATCTCGCGGATAAACATCTTACAGAGTGAGATTGGAAGCTGGTAAATCAGTCGCCCGATTCCCAGTGTACTGTATGCTATAACATTCTTCTCGTTGAAGAATATCTTTCCCACATCCAATGCGAGTTTTGCTTCTTTATAGGATTTAGAAACTTCTTTGATGTCGTTCACTATGGTGCCGTAAGCAATCCTTATCCCTTCCTCCCCTTCTTCATTCAGCGCCTCTAAAAGATGCACTGCCGTTTTCTCCAGTTCCGGATAGCCTTCGCCGATTCCAAGTTCTCTTACAATAATAATATTCTTCTCATCCACCGCCGTAACGAAATCCTTCGCTTTGCCGCTTAGGATGCTCCGAATATTATCCATCTTATTAGTATCCTTCTCACAATCCGTCTCTATAATAAAGATAACACGTCTTGCTTCTGTGTCAATATGTAATTTTTTTGCCCTGTTGTAAATATCAACAAGAAGCAGATTATCCAGAAGTAAATTCTTAATAAAATTATCCTTGTCAAATCTCTCTTTATAGGCAATCAACAGATTCTGAATCTGGAATGCTGCAAGCTTGCCTATCATATACACATCTTCGCTTCCGCCGTTAGCCAGCAGGATATATTCTAACTGATGCTCGTCAAATATCTTAAAAAACTGATATCCCTGAATCACCTGGCTCTCCGCCGGGGACCCCGCAAAGGATGATACTGCTTCCTCATAATGTCCCTGCTCGGCAAATGTACTTGCAAGAGGTTTCCCATCGGTATCCATAATACACAAATCAATTCTTGTAATGCTCTTCAAGCCATCAATCGTGTTTTGAAGTATCTGATTAGATATCATATTCCATTCCCTCCACCTATTTCAATATGCATTTTTCACAATATCTTACTTGCGCATTTGCCTGTCCATGCATATCGCTGTCTTCTATCTTAATATAAATCCACAAAAAAATAAAGAGGAAATCACATATTTTTGTTAATTTCCTCGTTTTTCCTATGTTTATTATATTAATATTTTACCTCTCTGCTCTGGACATTGTGTACAAAGCTTTTCCTGAAGCGCTGCATCTTTTTTTTTAATCGCTGTTTTTGACGACAAGACACATGTCTGCCGCACGGATTGTAAAGATGCCGATATTCAGGTTGGAAGAAATTTCTAGTCTCTGTTCTAACCCTGCAGCTTCATTTCCCTGCGGTTTTTCCGAGTTGCGCGCATAAAAAACATCCGGTCAACAAACGCCGCTACCTTCTCACCCTTTGATCTGCCTTTATATATTGGTTCCATAAGCTTTCCGGCGCCAAGCCACATTCTCGCATTGATCAGGCTCCGGTTTCTAGCTATAAACTCTTCCTGAATCGGAGATGACAAGATAGCAATTACGCAGTCAACCTCACCGCCATTAATGGCATTCACCAGCATATCGTCCATATCGGTTCCCGAAGCTACCTTTGCCGCCCCCGCAATCTGTATCCCTCTGTAACGAGAAACAAGATGCGCTGTCAGCCTGTCCGCTTCTTCCTCTGTCTCCACCAGAAGATAGACTCGGCTGTGATTCTTATGGAGATACTTTAGATACATCCTAAGATACGTCTGGGTCCTTGTCTCCTGAATATACCTGGCGTCAATCACACCGGCCGCCTCAAGAATCTCTTCCTGCCCCGGAAGCACCAGATCGCTCTGTTCAATGACCTCCTTTAGTCCCGGCTTATCCCGCGCCAGCATCAGCGTCTCTATTGTAACAAGCTCCACCACGCTGGTTGCCGCCGTCCCCATAAATTCTACGGATGCCTTCATGGCCTGCTTCGCCGAACAGTTATCTATCTTCACATCCAATACACAAATTGTTTCACTCATTCAAATAACCACCTGCAATATTCTCCAGTTTAAGCATTGTAGCAAAACAAGGTTTCCTTTGCAAGCAATGACATGAAATGTTCATACTAATTAATATTCGTAATATTTCTGTTAATATTTACAGCTTCCCGCCTCTTTCTCGTAATCAGTCCGCCGATTCGTCCCGTTTCCTTTGAGGACAGGGACTTCCAGCCTTCATTTAATACCTTATCCAAAAGTCCCAATTCCTCTGCGATCTCGTACTTTAATTTTTCCTCCGGCGTAATCAAAGTTAAGTCAATCGGTTTTTCTTTCTTCTTAGACATACCATCTGCCCCTTTCCTGCTGTTACAGGAAGTATTGACAGAATGTCCCCGCTTAATACATCGACGGTTCGTCAGGAATAATAATCGCGGCTAAAAAATATACCAGAATACCGCTTCCTGCCGTCAGTCCAAACAGCAGCCACGCCAGACGGACGATCGTCGGGTCAATATTAAAATACTCTGCAACCCCTCCGCATACTCCGCAAATCATACGCTGATTTCTGGAACGATATAATCTCTTTGAATCCATAAACAGCTCTCCTTTCTAAACTTTATTCCACAGTTTTCATCATTTCTCAAAATCAACACTGACGCTTCCGATTCCGCATTTGATAAAAAGTTCTCTTCTGCCGGTTCCTCCGCTCTTACGATAAGTATCTCTGTCATCGTCGTCGTCATCGTCGTCGTCATCGTCATCGTCATCGTCATCGTCGTCATCATATGAACCGAACTCGCTTACCCCGATTCCGCCCATATTGCGTTCGCCTACCGTAACCTCTCCGATTCCGCATTCCACGTCATACCGATATTCTTCCTCATTTCCAAACAGAGTCAGCGTAACCTCTCCAACTCCGCATTCCACATCCCCTTCCGAACGGATCGTTCCCGATGCCTGAAGAGAGCCGGCCCCGCATTCCAAATCCGCCTGATCTGCAGTAAATTTCTCCACGAAAGCCTCTCCGGCTCCTACATTCATAGAAAAATCTATGGCGTCTGCCTGCGAGACATAGACCTCTCCCGCCTCGTTGGTTATCTCAAGTTCTTCTAACTGTTTCTCCGGAAGCAGCAGCCAAACCGTCGCATATCCGTTGATACGGTTAATGGTATGAAGCTTTTTTGTAGTCGTAATGTCCAGCTCATCTTCCTCCTGCACACATTGAAACCGCAGTTTCTTATCAACGTTCACTGCTTCCACATGAATATCATTATCTGGAGACGCAAGAACCTGAAGCTGGATCCCTGACGCATCTACATCCACTTTCCGAACGCCGGAATAGCTTTCCTTAATATCCGGCGTTCCGGCGCGGTCCCCGTAGGCATAATTCCGGTTCTTATTGATTCTCGACTGTACTTCCAAAGCTCCTTCGTCATTATCAATTCCAAAAATAGACAGATCCATATCCGGAAGAAACCACGTCCTGGAATCCAGCGCCGTTGCCGCATCATAAAAGGTTACTCCCATCGCGCGGCCCACGATACAAAAAACTGCCCCAAGACAGAATACCGCCGCACAAATAATCCAAAAGACTTTCCATCCCTTTTTCATCTATTACACCGCCTTTCTTTTTTGAAAAGGTTTTCTGCAGATTTCCGCCACGAACCGGACAAGTCCCGGAAGCACGATCATGCACAGCCGGACAGCCGCTACTGTAGCAATCGTCCCAATGACTGTAAGAAGCATCCCCGCGCCCATCACCATCATTGCCGCCGCCGGACTAGCCACCGTCATAAGAAATCCTTTTACAAATACTACTATGCCTGAAACTGCCAGCGACGCCGCTACTGCCGCAAGCGCGATAAAAATAGCAAACGCCGCGATGCCAAATGCAAACACACAGCATACCAGCGCAATTACCAATGGAAACACAATCGGTACCACTATCAGTAAAATCAGAATAATCAGTACCAGCTTTAGTCCGCTGCTGGTCCACGGCTTCTGCTCCGGATTCCGATTCTCATTTGTATAAGCATACTGCTGATCGTTCTTCGGCCCATACTGATACGTATTGCCCCCGGTGTTCCCGGCATAAGCTCCGCCGTTCTGTCTGCCGGCAAAAGTATTCCTTCCTTTATTTGCGCCCGTTCCGCCGGCGTAAGCGCCGTCTGAATAGGAATTCCCCGCATGCGCCTCTTTGGCTTCCCGATAATTTGTGGGAACCTCTTTCCTCTCAAACTGGGGGTCTGTATATCCAGTCTCCCTGAACTCCCCGGAATCCTTTGTACTCCTGCCTAGTCCCGCCTTCATCTCAGCCGCTACCTGCTCCGGACTTCCAAGCTCTTCCATCACTTTTTCCTCATTCTCTTCCCCGGCGTCATCAAAATAATCATTATAATACTGCATTGTCGCAACACGTTCTTCTGCCGGTACATCCTGAAGAAGCGCCGCCAGCCGCCTCATATACTCAATGCGATTCATGAAACAACCCCTCCCTCAAATATAGAATTAATCTTCGCACAATATGATTTCCATTCCGACTCATAGAGATTCAACTGTATCAGCCCTTTTTCTGTAACCTTGTAATACCTGCGGTTCCTTCCGTCAAACTGCCGGTCATAGACCTCCAGGCATTCATCCTTCTGAAGTCTTCTAAGAACCGGATACAGGGTTGACTCTGACACATCAATCGCTTTCTTCACATCCTGGGTGATCTTATAACCATAAGTGCCTTCATCCTCCTGCGACACAACCGCAAGTACAATTGCATCCAGAAGCGCTGCTCCGGTGTTAAATACCATAATCTCACTCCTCTGCATCTCCTATGCTATTTTATTGTTTATATTGTTTTGTTAGACATATTATATGATATATAATATATGTTGTCAATATAATATTGTAATTTTTTTGAGATGTTGTTTGTGGTTTGTTGTGAGCATCTCTGAAATGTCTTGTTTCCTACCGGCAAAGTCTCGGCGACAGGCGGACGATGCGCGGAGGTTATTGGACAGGCGGACGTTTCATAGGTGTAGAGGATGGATTTTACAGATTTATACAGAAAATGACTGATTGTATGTAAAGAAGCTTGAATGTTAAAATTTGTTGCTTGCAGCAACGGGAAATTCTTCATATAATTTTGGCAAAGATGTAACGAAAGGAGAGTATCCCGAATGCTAAATGAAAATATGAAGGCTATTAGAAAGTCAAAAGGGCTTTCGCAGCAAGAACTTGCTGTCAAGCTGAATGTAGTGCGGCAAACAATTTCTAAATGGGAGCAGGGATTGTCGGTTCCTGATTCTGATATGTTGGTTTCCATATCGGAAGCGCTTGAAACGCCCGTAAGCACATTGCTTGGAGAAACTGTTATAGAAACGGAGGCGGATAACCTAAAAGCGATTTCTCAAAAATTGGAGGTGATAAACTTGCAGTTGGCCCAAAGGAACGCTGCGAGAAGAAAAATTCTTCATTGGCTGCTTATCTTATCGTGCGTAGTCATAGCGGTAATTTTTGCTGCCTTAGTAGTATTAAACAGCCCTTATTTGGGTTGGGATTACGGCGACCCTGAAACCGCCGTTGCCGGAGTTGGTTTTCACGCTTTTGAGTGGCTGTTTATTAGATTCGCGCCTCTGTTCCTTATTGGGGCAGTCGTCGGAATTTTCTTGACGCGGAAGAAAATGTAAAGCTGCTATGACATGATGGCGCCTGAAAATGCGGGCGTGTTACAGCGTACCAATGAAAACAGCTATGAGAATGCAGAGCCGCCCCCTTCGCGGAGCTTTCTGTATTCTCATAGCCGCGTCTTACAAGTAACTACAAACCCCTAATCCATCCAGCAGATTTCTTCCTGCAGAGTAAAGGAATAAATGATCTTCTCTTTTACGTTCTTTCCGGTAATTTGCTCTAAGGCTCTGGCATAGTATTCTAGCTGAGCCTGGTATTTTTCCAGCAGCTTCTTCCCCGAATAAATCCGGTCGGTCTTATAATCCAGCACTACCAGTCCGTCAGGCTCTTCAAAATACACATCAATGATTCCCTGTACGAGAACGGTTTCCTGTCCGCCCTCTTTCATCTCCGGATAAACGTCTTTCATTGGAATCCCCAGCACAAAGGGCTGTTCTTTCCACAGCCGCCCTTTGGCCGCCGCCGTCCTCATACGCTTTCCTGAATCCGTGTTTACAAACCGCTCAATGTCTTTCCTGTTCACGCAGGCCGCCATATCGGGGGAAATTCGCTCCTGCCGTTCCATATCCGATATCGCGCTTTCTAAGGATTCCTCATCATGATCCCTGGAAAAATCAAGCAGTTCCATTACCCGGTGATAAGCGCTTCCTCTGGATGCCCCGGCAAGCTCCGTTTCCTGCTGCAGAAATTTAGGAATCAGCGGAACCACTGTCTCTTCTTCATGCAGAAGCTCTCCGGCCTCCTCTGCCAGATATGCCCGTTTCTTCAGTTCGGAAACCGTATATTTCAGTTTCTTCCCTTCCAGCTCCCTATAGGGATACCGATAGGCAAACTGCTCTTCAATCAATGCTCTCGCCGCTTTATCGTATATCTTTTCAGCATCCCATTTCTCCAACGCCTGTCTGGTAAACAACTGCTCCGCCCGTTCTTGAATCTGTTTTTTCAGCACATCTTCCATGTGAAGAATCCGCACCTGAACGGGGCAGTCTTTTCCGCCTCCCGCCACCGCCGGTATCAGCCAGCTCAAATACCCGGACGCTCCCGCCAGTTTGCCAAACGGAAGTTTCGTTATCTCTTCTTTTCCCGCCCCGCATTTTACGGCTTCTTCCTCCGCAAGCTTCCGTTCCGGCTCTGCAATGGTTCCGGTAATAATAAGCTTCTCCTTTGCCCGGGTAAGGGCCACATACAGTACCCGAAGCTCCTCGCCCAGGCTTTCTAACAGCTCCTCCCTTGCAATCACGCTTTTGACAAAGGATGCGCATTTGGTTCGGTCCTTCAAATTAATACACTCAAGCCCCACGCCCAGGCTGGCGTGTAAGAGCGCGTTCCCCCTCATATCCTGCCTGTTAAAGCGTTTTCCCATGCCCGATACAATCACCACCGGAAACTCCAGCCCTTTGCTTTTATGGATGCTCATAATCCGCACCATGTCCGCCTGTTCATCCTGGGCGGACGCTTCTCCGTAATCAATCTCATATTTCTGAAGCTGCTCGATATACCGGATAAAATGAAACAGACCTTTGTAACTGGTACTCTCAAAAGTCCGGGCCTTCTCCGCCAGCATATATAAATTCGCTTCCCTCTGTTCTCCCGCGGGAAGAGCCGCAATATAATCCCGGTACCCGGTCTCCCGGCAAATCCGGTCTAACAGCTCATGAAGCGCCATATAAGAAACCATGCCGCGAAACTCTTCCAGTTTTCCAAGGCAAGCCTCCAGCTTCGCCCGAATCGCCGGGTCCCGCCCCTTCTTTCGATAAATACTTACCGCGTCATAAAACCGATGGTCTTTGTAGACCCCGCGGATTTCCGCAAGTTCCTCTTCCGTTACCCCGCCAAAATAGGACCGCAGAACCGCCGCCAGAGGAATATCCTGCTTCTGGTTATTGATTACTCTCAAATACTCCAACAGCGCTCCAATCTCTCTGGTATCAAAATATCCTTCCCTAGCCCCGGCATATACCGGAATTCCATAGTTGCTCAAAACCTCCGCAAATACATCCGCGACCCCTTTCATGCTCCTGGTAAGAATGACAATATCCCGGTACTGTACGGGTCTTAACGCCCCCGTCTGCTTATCCGTCACCAACTGTCCGTCCATCAGTTCCCTGATTCGCACTGCAGTCGCAGCCGCTTCTTTTTCCCGGGCGGACAACCCTTTTCCAGGTTCTGTCAGCGTCTCGCCCGCCTCGTCTTCTTCTGTATCAATCAAAAGAAGTTCCGTTTCATTTCCAGGCGCGGGAGCATAGTCCGCCCCCGCGTACAGCGCCGCCCCATCGTCGTATTCTACGCCTCCAAGCGCTTCCGCCATAATCTGCCGGAAAATATAATTCACCCCCACAATCACCTGGCTGCGGCTGCGGAAATTCTTATGCAGGTCAATTCTCTGTTCCCGGCTCTCTTCTATTGTGTAACGCTTATATTTCTCCATAAACAGTTCCGGCCTTGACAGCCGGAACCGGTAGATGCTTTGTTTCACATCCCCCACCATAAAGAGATTATACGTTCCTTTGCTCATCCCGGATACGCTGGTCAGAATCGTTTCCTGAATCAGATTGCTGTCCTGATACTCGTCGATCATGACCTCTGCAAACTGCTCCTGGTATTCCTTTGCCACATCGGAACATACCAGTTCCCCGTCCTGCTGCCTGGTAAGAATCCGCAAAGCATACTGCTGCATATCGTCAAAATCGATGACGTTCCGGCTGCGCTTCTTTTCTTCAAAAGCCGCGGAAAAATCCTGCGTCAGCTTTACCAGCATTTCCATAAAAGGCCTGCAGATTTTAAGATCTGACAATACCTCTTCTCCCGGCTGGGCAAAATACAGCTCCCTGATATCTTTCGCGACGGTTTTCCCTTCTTCCCGGATACGCTTAATCAATTCCGCTTTCTCTGCGGACACCGATTTATCCCTGTTTGAAGCAAGCCTCGCCCATTTCACGCTTTGAAAAGTCCGATAGCATTCTTCATAACCGCTTTGTCCCAGAAGCCCTTCTATGACCTGGAGATCCTGCTCCAGCGTCTCTCCATACATGTATGGGCCGTCCGGTTCGCCGCATATACAGAGTCCCTGCTCTAAAAGCTCCCGAACCCCTTCCAGATATCTTGTCACATTCTCCCTGACGCAGCGGTAATATACCGTACCGGTAAGTTCCTCTATACTTTCCGCACGGTAGGCATCAACGCAAACTGCCAGCCAATTATCCGGCTGAGGATAACTTCTGCTGAATTCATAAAGTTTCAACGCCAGTTCTTCCAACTTTTTATCATCTCTTCTGCCTCCATACGCCTCCACCAGATTTAGGAACTCCTCGCTCCCTTCCTGATAATATCGCTCAAAGACCTCGTCTAACACATCCTGCCGAAGAAGCTTTAATTCGCCGTCCTCCCCAATGCGAAAGGCCGGATCTAAGTCTATGGTATGGAAATGCTCCCGGATTACCGACAAACAGAAGCTGTGTATGGTCGTGATCTGAGCGCTGTGTATCAGCGTTGCCTGCCGTCTTAAATGCTCGTTTTTCGGTTCCTTCTCCACCCGCTGTTCCACTGCTGCCCGGATGCGTTCTTTCATCTCCGCTGCCGCCGCATCGGTAAAAGTCACGACAAGAAGCCTGTCCACATCAACCGGATGTTCCGGCCTGGTAAGCATGGTAATAATCCGTTCAACCAGCACCGCCGTCTTGCCGGAACCTGCCGCCGCCGAAACCAGAATGTTGCGTCCCCCAAGGCTGATGACCTGCTGTTGTTCCCTGGTCCAGTTAATCCCCATGCCGTCCCTCCTCACGTTTCAGTTCCTGTTTCATCTGTTCCAGCGCCTCCTCCCTGGAAAGCTTCGGAATATTCCTATATTGGTATCCTGGCAGCCGGGTATCAAACCCGCAGACATGCTGATACACACAATAATCGCATCCTGTCTTCGTTCCCTGCCTATAGGGTTCTATCCCTGTTTCTCCCCGCCGAACCGCCTCTCTGAGCGATTCGCTCTTCCTCTGTGCAAATGACAGCATCCTTCGGAATTCTTCCTGACTTACTGCCTTAGAGGTTTTTGAAATGCTCCCGTCCCGGTTCAGTTTCACCGGAACCGCCGTAGACTCTCCGTCCAGACTGTGATCCAGATGCCGAAGACTCTCTTTCTCTAAATTCACAATTCCGTCCGGCCTAAGCTCCTTCAAAATCCGAAGCTCACGTTCCCGTTCTCCCGCTTTTCCTACCAGCGGGTCTTTCATACGATAATAAAACACACCTGCCGGAACTACATTGCGTCCCGGATAATTCTTTCCCGCATTTTCCATCGCCGCATTCATATATACCATGAGCTGAAGCTGCAGTCCGTGATACAGTGCGGATATATCGAAACCCGTCTGCCCCGTCTTATAATCCAGAACCTTCACATAGACTTCGTCTCCGTCCTCGCACACATCGACCCGGTCAATCCGGCCTCCGCCAAAACTTAGCTCATAAGCCTTTGGAACAAAATCTCCTTTCAAGAGCTGATCCGTAAGCGCCCATACCGTGCGGTCTAACAGCCTGGTAAGGCGGATAAGCATGTATTCGTTTCTGGCGGAACTGTACAAAACCGAATTGCCATAATCCGTTACCGCTTCTCTTACACTTTCTTTTACCAATTCCTTACGGCGTTCCTCCTTCAGTTTCGTCCATCCGCCCTCGCGCTCTGCCTTGCCGGAATACCGCTCCATGGCGCCGTGAAAAACATTTCCCAAATCCAATGCCCGAAACTCATATTCTCTGCGCTCCTCAAGTCTCAACCCATAGGTAAGAAAATGGGCGAACGCACAGGCGGAAAACCGTTCCATTCTAGAGATACTATTCTGAAAATGCGTACCATAAACCAATTCCGCCGCCATTTCGCTTATTTTTTTCGGATGATAAGAGTAAAATCCCGCGTCCAGAAGCCCTTCCATCTTTGCAGTCCATTCCGGATTCCTTTGATACCAGCTATACAATTCCATCCAGGCGCTCCCGACCTTGTCGTCCCGCATCCGAAGCCCCCGAACCAATTCGCCGATCCCGGTTCCGGGAGTCAGCTCTTTCTCTGCCGTTTCTGTTTTCGTCATATCCACGGCAGAAATCCCCGGAAATAATTTTTTTATCTCTCCGATCAAGTAGGCGGGCCTTAGGGCGCCTCCGTCCGAACCGCTCTTACTGTAAAACAGATACAGCTTTTCTTCCGGCTTTGTCAAGTTCAGATAGAGATAAAATTTCTGGATATAAGCCTGTTCCCTGCTTCCCGGCGTCAGCATAAGCTTTTCAGCCGCAAATTTTTCCCGATCTCTTTCACTTAGAATTCCCTTTTTCATAAGCGCTCCCGGAAGCAGACTGTCGTTCAGTCCCAGCACCAGCAGCGCGCGAATGTCCTTCAGTCTGGTCCGTTCCACATCCCCAATGATTACCTGGTCAAGTCCCGGTGGAATCACGCCAATCTTCGCTTCATTTAATCCCGCGTCCAGAAGTTCGCAGTATTCCTTCAGTCCCACCGGTTCATCTCCCAGAAGTTCCGCGAATTTGTCGAACAACCCGATTACCGCTCCGTAAACCTGAGCATATTCTTTCGCCAGGGCAAGTTCCCCGGCCGCTGCAAATTCCTCTTCCTGACGTTTCAATGCCTGCTGAAGTTTCTCCTTCTCCAAAAAACGGTAGAGAGCTTCGGTAATATCCCTCACCGTCTTTCTTCTTTGTTTCAGCGCAAATACCAGTTCATCCACAAGTTCTACCAAAATCACCCGCAGATGATTCGCCTCTTCCAGTTCTTCTTCTGTCATATTCTTATCCCGGCGGATCCAGCGC
The DNA here is from genome assembly GCA_910588745.1 of uncultured Dorea sp. Classification (GTDB taxonomy): domain Bacteria; phylum Bacillota; class Clostridia; order Lachnospirales; family Lachnospiraceae; genus Claveliimonas. The sequence continues at coordinate 43,986 of CAJURK010000011.1, forward strand.
TGCTGCCATTTCTTATACCCCCGGATGCCCAAAGCCAGACAATAATTCTCAAGTCCGCTGATTTCTTCATTGGAAAGCGGGCCGTAACCCGCCCGCAAAAACCGAAACACACTGTCAAATGTAAAATTCTCCTCGCACATAGCAAGAATGCTGCGGACATACTCCACAAAGGAATTCAGCAAGATACTCCTCTTATAATCCATAAATATCGGAATGCCGAACTCTGCAAACGCCCGCTCCAAATAATCGCCATAGCCGTTCAGATCCGTTACAATCACACCAATCTCCCGGTAACGGAGTCCCTCCGTCCGAACCAGCCTGCGCACTTTCTCCGCGGCCGCGGCCGCCTCCTCCCTTGGATTGCCCGCCTCAAATACCGCAATCGCCGACTGTTCTTTCTCATACTGCTTTCCACTGTAACGAAACAAGTTCTCCTCCAGAAATCCCAAAGCTTCGCATGCATGGAATCGGTAATACGGCCGTTTCCTCAAATCTTTCGGTGGTTTTTGTTCGATTCCGGATTCTGCCGCAAGCCTGGTCAGCACAGACACCGTATATTTACTCATACCGAACATCTGGCAGGGCGTACGATACGTATACGGATCCTCCAGTTCATCAATCGTAACCGTGATTATCACATCTCTGCACAGTTTCATAAGCTGCACAAGCAGCCGGTTCTGCACCGGTGTAAATCCGGTAAAACCATCCAGTACCACTACGCTCCTTTTTAAAATCTCTGATTCCGGAGCTATTCTGCAAAGCACGTCCAGCAGCTCCTCCTTGGTAATATAACGTTCCCTTAGATATGTCCGGAATTCCTCATAAATCACCTGAATATCCTGCAGCTTATAGTATAGATACGTGTCCTTTCCCGTCCGCTCCATTACGCGTTCCAGTTCTTCCGGCCCGATATCATACTGGTCGAATTCCGAAATCACAGATTTCACCTCACTGATATAGCCGAATCGTTTCAGATTCCCTTTCAGAATCTTCAAGCGGGATTCCGCCTTCGCGGCAAGCTTTCTTAAAACCAGGTTTTTACCTTCATCATCCAGCACCGGAACATTCCCTTTTCCGGTCTCTTCAAAGATTCGATATGCCAGCCTTCCGAAACTTAGCACGTCAATATTCATGATGCCTCTTTTCGCATGCATCAAAACAAGATCCTTCTGTGTCTGCATTGTAAATTGTTCCGGCACCAGAACCATGTAATTAAGGGCAGGGTTCTCCCCTGCCTTCTTTATAATCGTCTGATATAAATCATAGGATTTCCCGGAACCGGAACCTCCAAAAATGAATTGTAACGCCATAGCTCTCCCTTCCAGTATTCACAAACAATCCTCTATCACACCCTTCAAAACCAGAGCCGCTCTCCGTCCTCCAGAAGCTGTTTGTAGAGCCGGACCGGAACATATGCTTTTACAGCAATCCCTTCCTCTAAATACTCCTCGCTTACCAATTCCCCAAACTTTCGTATGCTCTGCAGCCTGGCGGCATCCCGGTATGAAAATACATGTTCAACCGCTATCTTCTGCTCTCTTAAGACTTTTTCAATCCGCTCTTCCAGACTGTCAATCCCCTCTCCCGTCAGCGCCGATAAATGTACGGTCTCATCCGCTTTAAAATCTCTCAATACTTCCTGCTCCGTCAGAAGATCCTGTTTGTTAAACGCTGTAATTACCGGCTTATTCTGGATTCCCAGATTCTGAAGCGTCTCATAAACAATATGCATCTGCACATCCATCTGGGGACTCGCCGCATCTACAACATGGAGAATCACATCCGCGTACCGCGCCTCCTCTAAAGTACTCCGGAAAGCCTCCACCAGATGATGAGGCAGTTTCCGGATAAATCCTACCGTATCGGTAAATAGAATCTGCTGTCCGCCCGGAAGGCAATACCCTCTGGTCGTAGCGTCCAGCGTGGCGAACAGTTTATCTTCCGCCAGAACCTCCGCTCCGGTCAGACGATTCAAAAGAGTTGATTTTCCGGCGTTCGTATATCCCACAATCGCAATCACCGGAAACATCTCCCGCTTTCTCTGTTCCCTGGTTACCTCCCTGTGGTTCTTAATCTCTTTCAAATCCCGGTTCAGCCTTGCAATCCGGCTCTTAATCAGTCTCCGGTCCGTCTCTAGCTTCTTTTCCCCAGGACCTCTTGTTCCGATTCCCCCTCCCAGTCTCGAAAGCGACGTTCCAAAACCGGTAAGCCTGGACTGCCGATACTTTAACTGTGCCAGCTCTACCTGGATTTTTCCTTCGCTGGTAGTCGCTCTGGACGCAAAAATATCCAAAATCAGAAGCGTCCTGTCCATAATCTTGGTATTTAGTTCTTCTTTCAGATTCCCAATCTGAGCTGGAGAAAGTTCATCATCACAGACAATTCCCACAGCCTCCGTCTCCCAAAGAAGATCCTTTATCTCCTGAAGCTTCCCCATCCCTACATAAGTACCCGGATGAATCTGTTCCCTGTTCTGAACCAGACGGCCTGCGCATACGGCTCCCGCCGTCTTTACCAGTTCTTCCAGCTCGTCCAGCGACTCCTGTACATCGCTTTCCTGCCCGGTGCAGACTCCCACCAGTATCACCCGCTCATTGGTCTTTTCAACTTCAAACATACGTTCCTTTCCCATTCTTCTTACTGAAGCATTTTATTGTGTTTCCAAAAACTCCGCTTCCTTCAAAGCCTTCGCGTCATCCGGGTATTCTGCCGTATATGCGGCAAGTTTTGACTTCGCGTTTTCCCACTCGCCGCACTGCTCGTAAGCTGCAATCTCATTAAACTTCATCTCCCGCAGCATCTCTTCGCTGCAGTCTTCACAGGCGATTCCCAGGCTATAATAATTCAGCGCAGACTTTGCATTGCCATTCTGCATTTCGCAATTTCCTAAAAAGTTGTATATGGTGCCTGTCTTCTCGGCTCCATTATCCAGGGCGGAAACAAACGCATTCCGAGCCGCCTCATATTCTCCCAGTTCCCATTTGGCAATACCAATTCCCCGGTAAGCTTCGCCGGCGTGTCCGTCATCTTCCGCCGCTTTCTTAAATTCGTCTGCAGCGTTCTCATAGTCTCCGGCTTCCAGCAGTTCTAACCCTTTCTCCAGGGATTTATCCCCGCATCCAGTCAGCATACCCGCCGCCAAAAGCACAGTAACTAGTATAACCAATACCCTTGTTCTATATTTATCCATATATATCTTCCTTCCACAGTCCAATATCACACAAAACCCTTTATAGGATCATTCCATACCCTTATGCCGTATACTTTACCACCCATGCCGCGTTCATAATGGAAATCAGCATCACGCCCAGATCCGCAGACACTGCTCCCCACATGGAAATATAGCCTACAGCCGCAAGCGCCAGTACGATTACTTTAATCATCATCGCAAAGGAAATATTCTGTCCTACCACGCGCATTGTCTCTTTTGCAATCTTGATCGCATCGATGATCCGCGGCAGTTCGTCATCCATCAGCACTACGTCCGCGGCTTCAATCGCCGCCGCGGACCCAAGCGCGCCCATAGCGATTCCTACATCCGCCCTGGCAAGAACCGGCGCGTCGTTAATTCCGTCCCCGACGCAGGCTACTTTCTCTGAATCATCCTCTACATTGAGAAACTCTTCTACAAGTTCCAGCTTATCCCCAGGCATGAGATCCGCATATGCATAGTCCATCTGAAGTTCTTTGGCGACACGCACCGCTTCCTCTTTCTCATCGCCGGTAAGCATTACAAGCACCGACTGGTACTTTTCCTTCAGGGTGTCCATCATCTCTCCGGCGCCTTTCCTAATCGAATCCGCAATCACAATATAGCCCGCATAGCGGCGTTTGATAATCACATAGAGTACGCTTCCCGGCGTTTTTACCCGGTCTGTTTCGACCTGATAACGTTCTGCCATACGGCGGTTGCCGATATGTACCCACTCTCCGTCGTATAGTGCGCTGACGCCGTACCCCGCGTCTTCGCGGACTCTGGCGACCTTCGTCCTATCATATCTCCCCTTGTAAGCCGCTTTGAGCGACTGGGCAATTGGATGATTGGAATAACTCTCTACATGCGCCGCAATTTTAAGCAGTTCTTCCTCCGGCATACCTACAGCCTTTACCTCCCGCACCTGAAATACGCCTTCTGTCAGAGTGCCGGTTTTATCAAATATAAACGTATCGGTCTTGGAAAGATCTTCCAGATAGTTCCCGCCCTTCACCAAAATTCCCTGCCTGGCCGCGCAGGCGATTCCTCCAAGAAACGCCACCGGCGTTGACAAAACAAGTCCTGCCGGACAAGCGGCTATCAAAACTACCAATCCCCGGTAGATCCAGACCTCATCTGAACCCGGCGCAAAAGTAAGGGGCGGCACCACCATCACCAAAAGCGCGGCCAATGCGATAATCGGAGAATAGTATCTGCCAAACGTCGTAATAAAACTCTCGCTTTCTGCGCGGTTCTTCTGCGCCTCTTCCACCATATCCATAATCCTGGATACCGTCGAATCTTCATACAGAGCCAGAACCTTCGCCTCTATCACACCCGTCAAATTAATGCAGCCGCTGTAAATCATATCCCCAGGCGCCGCCGTTCGGGGCATCATCTCTCCGGTCAGCGCTTTTGTATCCAACGTCGTCTTTCCCGTAAGAACCATCGCATCCGCCGGAACCCGTTCCCCCGGTTTGATCACGATCCGGTTAAATAATTTCAGCGCGGAAGGCTCAACCTTGAATTCCTTTCCCCGTATAATCCGGGTTGCATATTCCGGCCGAATATCAATCATATCCGCAATCATCCTTTTCGTCCGATCTACGGAAGCCGCCTCAAAGATCACGCCAGCCTCAAACAAAGCCATCGCCGCCACGGCCTCAATATACCGTCCCACGCCAAAAGCGCCTACTGTAGCAAGAATGATCAGCAGGTTCTCATCAAAAAACCGTTTCTTCATAAGATTATCGCGAAACCTTCCGAACGCCTCAATTCCTGTCAGAAGATACGCCGCAAGAAATATCAAAAGCCTCAAATCATCCGGCATCTGATACCTGTCCGACACAATAATTGCCGCTCCGTACGCGGCCACGCCCGCCGCTAAAATCAGCATCCTGATCTTTGTCTGCTTCGTCATCCTTTTCCCCCGCCCATTATTCTGCAATATGCTCCATCCCCTGGCTGATAATCGTCTGGATATGTCTATCCGCCAGTGAATAGTACACGGTCTTACCCTCTCTCCGGTTCTTTACCAACTTCATCTGCTTCAAAACCCGAAGCTGATGTGAAATCGCCGACTGCGTCATTCCCAAAAGTTCCGCCAAATCGCACACGCACACCTCGGCCTGAAGAAGCACGCATAAAATGCGGACCCTCGTCCCATCTCCGAAGACTTTATAGAAATCCGCCAATTCTTTCATCGTCTCGTCCGCCGGCATACCGCTCTTTACTTTTTGAATCGTTTCCTTATGCGTCGCCACGACATCGCAGCATTCTACTTCCATGTCATTTTTCATTCTTTTTTCCCTCATGTACATTACATCATATGAATATACGCTCACTTTATAATTATGCCAAAGAAACCGGCATATTTCAATATCTGAAATAGAAAAGACATGAAAGTTTAAATTTTATTTCTCCCCTTCGCTCACAAGCGCAACGCAGGCCGGCTGGCTGATTCCCGTATATGCCGCGCAGAGCGTCGGCCTGCCCGCCGAATCAATATCAAAAACAGACACCGCATCCGACATCTGGTTCGCAACAAAAAGATAGTTTCCCCGCGCATCCATCTTCAGCTCCCTCGGCCATCTTCCTCCCGCATCCACATGGTATTTATGTATCAGGCCACCTGTATCCGGATTTACTTCAAATACCGCAATCGTATCCTCGCCCCGGTTTCCCACATAGAGATACCTTCCTTCCGGATTAATACAAAGCGCCGAAGCAAGATTTTCCACATCATCCAACAGGGTTGTATGATACTGGATTATTTCAAAATCATGCTTCGGTTCATCATATTTTAGTACGACCGCCTGGGACGCCAGTTCGCAGGTAGCATAAGCAAACCTCCCATTCGGATGGACGGAACAATCCTCTAATATGTAATCCTTTTTCTTCCGCAAAGAAATTCCGCCGTTTTCCAGTTCAAACACAGACAAGATCTGCCCTCCATAATTTGCTGCAAACAAACGCAAGCCGTCTCCATCCAGTTCAATATGGCAGGTATAGCTCCCCTCCGTCATTTCCTGTTTTACAAATTCCAGGAACCCGGTATTCCTGTCTGCCTTATGGATTCCCACGCTGCCGCATAGCGCGTCTCCCGTCATCATTAATCCATAATCAACGCCAAACCCTGTACCAAATTCCGAGATTGCCGCAGGAATGGTCTTCGCACTATCCGTATTTGTAAAATCAACGCATACATAAATTCGTCCCATGCAAGCAGAAAAGAAAGCGCCCCTACGCCCAGAACCATCTGTTTCCATACAAAATACCATGTTTTACCAGACCCTGATCCGCCAGATCCTTTGACATTGCAAACAGCTCTTCCCATGTTGCTGGCGGTTCATCATAACCCCCGTCTTTCAAGATTCTTTTCTGCAAAAACATCCATTTACCATTATTCACATAAGGAATTCCATATGCCTTTCCATCGTAGACAAGCTGGTCTATGCCGGCGTCTATAATTCCCTCTCTGGCTTCATCTGTCAGATACCCGTCAAGCGGCAATGCAATACCAGACGCCGCAAATTCTGCCGTCCAGATTGTGTCCAAATAAGCCATGTCAACAGCCGAGCCGCCCATTACGCCTGTCGTAATTTTATTATGGGTATTGTCATAGGCCTCGCTGATTACGTTAATTTTGATTCCTTCTTCCTCCTCAAACTGTTTTCCGAGTTCCTCCAGAAACGCCTTAAAATCCGTAGATGTTATAATACAAATATAAGAATTTGTACTGGAAGTCAAAAAAGCAGAATATATTTTACCTCATACATTGACGCTGCTCCCGGATAAATCAGACCCGGATGGCCACTTGCTGTGCGCGATATAAAAACGCTCTTCATGCTGTACCAATAAACTTTTCTTTGCTCGCTCCATCATATGGTTCCTCTCTTTTTCTTAACAAGACTGTACGGATTGAATCATATGCCAATATAAAAATCAGCAAAGCGCCCTCCGCGTACAAGAAAGAAAAGACACTGAAGTTCATATTCCGATAACCACAGTGTCTTATTTCATATCATCATTTCTTCGTTCTCGCGTACAACGCCCGGATTGAGTTCAGCACACAGAGCATGGCCACTCCCGTATCCGCAAATACCGCCATCCACATATTCGCGCAGCCCATAAAGCCCATTACCATTACCAGCGCTTTCACAGCCAGCGCAAATACCACGTTCTGTACCGCAATATTTCCTGTAACCTTTGCAATACGGATCGCCTCCCCAATCGCCTTCACGGAAGAATTCATAAATACTACGTCCGCCGCCTCAATTGCCGCGTCCGCGCCGCTTCCCATCGCCGCGCCTACGTCCGCTCCCGCAAGCACTGGCGCGTCGTTGATTCCGTCTCCAACAAACATAGCCGCGCCGTACTTCTGACGGATTTCCTTAAGCCTTGTAAGTTTCTCCTCCGGCAAAAGCTTTGCATGAACTTCATCAATTCCCGTCTTAAGAGCCACGGCCTCCGCGCTGGCTTTTGAATCTCCGGTAAGCATGGCTGTCACAATCCCCTGCCGTTTCATATACTGGATGGACTCCAAAGCATCCTCCTTTATCGTATCAGCAATCACCAAACAGCCCGCGTAACTGTCCTCCACCGCAACAAGAGCCTCCGTTCCATACTGCTCGTTCTGGTATCCGGCAAGGCTTATTCCATACAGTTCCATCAACGCCCGGTTACCGCACAAAATCTCCTTCCCGTCAATCTCCGCCCGTATTCCCTTACCGGAAATCTCTTCCGCCTTCTCCGGCCTGTGCAGCTCAAGGTTCTTTTCCTTTGCCGCCGCCACAATGCTGTTCCCGATCGGATGGGTGGACAATAACTCACATTCCGCCGCCATATTCAACAGTTCTTCCGCAGAGAACTTTCCATACGGAATTACCTGCTGCAGCTTAAATTCTCCCTTTGTAATGGTTCCGGTCTTATCCATCACAACCGCCTTTATATTCTTCAACGCTTCAATTGCCAAACCGCCTTTAAACAAAATCCCCTGTCTGGAACCCGCGCCAATTCCTGAGAAAAACGCAAGAGGAACACTCAGCACTAACGCGCAGGGGCAGCTAATTACCAAAAATGTAATCGCCGTGTAAATCCAATGGTTCCAATCGCCAGTAAGTACCGACGGAACAACTGCCGTTAAACTAGCCGCTAATACTACAATCGGCGTATAAATCCGGGCAAATCTGGTAATAAACCGATCCATCTTCGGCTTGCCTGCCGCCGCATTTTCCACCGAATCCAGAATTCTAGTTACCATCGACTCACTGAGGGGTCTTGTTACCCTTAATTTTAACGCCCCCCGCTCATTGACGCAGCCAGACAAAATCTCGTCCCCTTCCTTAACCGCCACAGGCACCGGCTCGCCGGTAACCGGAGAAGTGTCAATCCGGCTCTCGCCCTCCGCCACAATGCCGTCCAATCCAACACGGTCGCCGGGGCGTATTAAAATGATATCGCCTGCCGCCGCATCGCCTGCCGGAATTTCCTCTACCTGATCCCCACGAACCAGATTTACTACCTCCGGACGCATATCCACAGCTCCCATAATCTGCGAACGGCTCCGTTCCACCGCAATATCCTCAAACAATTCTCCCACACGGTAGAACAGCATAACCCCCACCGCCTCTGCAAAATCGCCAATGGCGAACGCTGCAATTGTGGCGGTACTCATCAAAAAATTCTCATCAAAAACCCTTCCGTTTTTCAGATTCTTAACGGCTGTCAATACAATTTCCCATCCCAGAAGAATATAAGCAAATACAAATATAACAGCGCTGAATGCCGCCTCCCCACCCGACAGTAAATCTGCATTCAGATGTTCCAAAATTCCGCCGGAGAGAAATAGCGCCGCTCCAAGTCCAATACTCAAAATTTCCTTTTTATGCTCGCTGTAGACGCCCCTTTTCTGCTTTTTCTCCGGCGCAGCGTCCCCTCTTGGAACTACTGTTACCTGATGTTCTATTGAACTGCAGATTCTTTGGAGTTCCGGCAGCAGTTTCTCCTGATGGTTAGCCGCAACCCGGAGCTGCTTTGTCGCGTAAGTAATCGTCGCCGCCTCTACCTGCGGCAGTTCGTTAATAGCCTTCTCCATCTTGGCCGCGCAATTGGCGCATCCAAGGTTCTCCAATATATATATCTTCTGCCGGACATGACCTCCCACCTGATCAAACTCATGACCGGTATGCCGCGCTGCATCATGATGATGTCCAGCGTGATGTTCGTGGCCACAGCCGCATTCTCCCTCGTGTTGATAGCCGGCGTGATGCTCATGGCCACAGCCGCATTCTTCTTCATGATGGTGTCCGGCATGGTGTTCATGACTGCATCCGCATTCTCTCCTGTGTTGATGTCCGGCGTGATGCTCATGGCCACAGCCGCATTCTTCTTCATGATGGTATCCGGCATGGTGTTCATGACCGCATTCGCATTCTCTCTCGTGTTGATGTCCGGCGTGATGTTCATGGCCACAGCCGCATTCTTCTTCATGATGGTGTCCGGCATGGTGTTCATGACTGTATCCGCATTCTCTCTCGTGTTGATGTCCGGCGTGATGCTCATGGCCGCTCCCACTCTCTCCCTTTTGATGGCAATGTCCGTGTTTATGGCCTGATTCTTCTTCGTGCCGATATTCCTTCTGTTCCCGATTGCTTTGCTGTTCTTCATGGCTGTCTTTTCTCATATGATCAGTTACCTCTATTCTTTTCCCATCCTCAGACATAACGAATACCTCCGTAAAACAAAATACCAAACATGTGAATATTTGTTCATATGTTCATATTTAGATTTAACCACAGCTTCCGGAATTTGTCAATATTTTTTATAACTACGCTTCACCATAACGGCGACGCCCTTAGCGGGAATCGTCGTATTTTCTTATTCCGTAATTTGGAATTTATGACAAAAAATGGGCGGCAAATACGACAGGCTGTTTCTATCATTAGCCGCCGTTCGCCGCCTTGGTTTAGTAAAACGTTATGCCCGGCTGTTCTCCACCGCGCAGGATATTGCCTCGTTAAAAGTAGGATGCGCCCGCATCGCATACATAAGCTGCCTGGATGTAAGTCCGTTGGCAAGCGCCGTTGCCAATTCCCCGATCATGTCCGTCGCTCTTGGACACATCATCTGCGCTCCCAACAGCACATCGCTGTCCTTAGCAAATAATATCTTAATGAATCCAACCGCTTCTTTTGAAATAATCGTCTGCCCGTTTCCCTCCATGGCATATCTGCCGCACCGAATGGGTACGCCTTTTTCTATGGCCTGTTCCTCTGTAAGCCCCACCGACGCAATCTCCGGATCCGTATACAGACAGCTCGGCACAATGGAAATCGGCGTAAATAAGCAGCTCGGTACCATCGAAACAATGACGGAAGGCTCCTTATTATTCATCTTCTCTACCACATAAGTTCCTTCAGCCGAAGCCACATGGGCAAGCTGGATGCCTCCCACCACATCGCCCACCGCATAGATATCCGGTACGCTTGTGCGGAAGAATTCATCCACCACAATCCGCCCCCGCTCCAGCTTAATCGGTACATTTGCGTCAAACAGCCCTTCCGTATTCGGCCTCCTGCCCACCGACATCAGAAGACCTTCCACCTCCAGTTCCCTGGTCTGTCCCTGACACACAAACCTGCACCTCAATCCGCCCTCTGCCTGGGAGATCTGCTCCAGAATACTTTCTTTATAAATATGGACGCCTCTGTCCGTCAGAATCTTCTCCAACGCCTCCGAAAATTCCCCGTCCATCGTAGGAAGCAGACGGTTCGATATCTCGATAATCGTTACTTCCGCGCCCAAATCCCGAAATACCGTTGCAATCTCAAGACCAATGACGCCTCCTCCCAGAATCAAAAGGCTCTTGTATTTACTTGCGTCGGAAGAAAGAAGTTCTTCGCTGGTCATAACCCCCGGCAGTTCTGCTCCAGGAATATCCGCACGGTTTGCCTTCGCCCCGGTAGCAATCAGGATCTGGCGGCCAAAGTAAAATTCTGATCCGCCGCCTTCCTTTTCCACGCGCACACGCTTTCCCGCCTGCACTTTTGCCGTTCCCTGTATATACACAATGCCAAGCTCCTCAAATTCCTTCTCCAGCTCCGAGCGCATCTTGGCTGTAGACGCTTCTTTATATTCCATGATCTTCTGCAGGTCATATCCGGCTCCTTCCACATGCAGGCCGAACAATTCGCACTCTTTGATGTCCCGATATCTGGTAGCCGCATGGAGCATCGCCTTGGTTGGAATGCAGCCTCGGTTAATACAGGTTCCGCCTATCGCTCCCTTATCAATAATGGCAACCGACATTCCCAATTTCGCAGCCTTCTTTGCAGCCACATATCCCCCTGGCCCCGCGCCTACAATCAACAAATCATACATATTTTTCATATTCTTTACTCCTCTATCTGCCAGTCAACCGGCTCTATTCCATGTGACGTCAAAAATTCATTGGCCTGGCTAAAGGGCCTGCTTCCAAAGAACCCCCGGTATGCGGACAGGGGGCTTGGATGAGGCGCCTTTAAAATCAAATGCTTCGGGTTATGGAGCATCGCCGCCTTTCTCTGGGCCGGCGAACCCCACAGTATGTACACAATCGGTCTGTCCTGGCCATTCAACGCCATAATCGCAGCGTCTGTAAATTCCTCCCAGCCAATCCCCCTGTGGGAATTCGCCTGATGAGCCCGCACCGTCAGCACGGTATTCAGCATCAGCACACCCTGCTCGGCCCATTTGGTCAGGCATCCGTGACGGGGAATCCTGCAGCCCAGATCATCCTGCAGTTCTTTATATATATTTACCAGCGAAGGAGGCGCCTCCACTCCCTTTTTCACAGAGAAACACAGTCCATGCGCCTGCCCCACATTGTGATATGGATCCTGTCCCAGAATCACCACCTTCACTTTCGACAGGGGCGTCAGATGAAACGCGTTGAAAATATCGTCCGCAGGCGGGAATATCTGAAATCTCCGGTATTCGTCATTTACCTTATCGAACAACTGCTTATAATAGGGCTTTTTAAACTCTCCCTTCAAAGCGTCCAGCCAGTCATTATTGATTGCTGCCATTTTTCCTCTCCTTACAGACGCACAGATACGCCTTCCTTTCTCAAGTATTTCTTTACTTCTTTTATCTCAAGCTCCTTGTAGTGAAACAGCGACGCCGCAAGCGCAGCGTCCGCTTTTCCTTCTGTCAGCGCTTCTTTGAAATGCGCAAGGGTTCCGGCTCCGCCGGAAGCAATCACCGGAATCCGTACCTGTTCTGCAATGGTTCTGGTCAGCTCCAGGTCATAGCCGGCCTTGGTTCCGTCACAGTCCATACTGGTAAGGAGAATTTCACCGGCTCCTAAATCTTCCACCTTCCTGGCCCATTCTACCGCGTCCAGCCCTACGTCAATTCTGCCGCCGTTTTTGTAAATATTCCAGCCGCTTCCGTCCGTCCGGCGCTTGGCGTCAATGGCAACCACCACGCACTGGCTCCCGAATTTATCCGCGGCATCCGAAATCAATCGCGGCGTATTGATTGCCGACGAGTTAATCGATATTTTATCTGCTCCCTCCCTGAGAAGCATCCGAAAATCCTCCACCGTGCGTATTCCCCCGCCCACGGTAAAGGGGATAAAAACCGTCTCCGCCACCTTGCGTACCATATCGACTACCGTCTCCCTGGCATCCGACGATGCGGTAATATCCAAGAATACCAGTTCGTCCGCCCCGGCCGCGTCATAAGCCCTTCCAATCTCCACCGGATCCCCAGCGTCCTTTAGGTCTACGAAGTTTACTCCCTTCACCACGCGTCCTCCATGGACGTCCAGGCAGGGAATAATTCTCTTTGTATGCATCCAATCTCTCCTCCGTCGTCTTTTATCGCTATTCTTACAAAGCGGCAAAATTCTTTAGAATCTTAAGCCCCGTCTCCCCGCTTTTCTCCGGATGAAACTGACAGGCAAATACATTTCCCTTTTCAACAGACGCATGTATCTGCACTCCGTAATCCGCCTCCGCCGTCACAATCCCTTCTTCCGCCGCTCTCAGATAATAAGAATGGACAAAGTAAACATAAGGGTTCTTCTCCAATCCCTGAAACAATCTTCCTGCCCGCGGGAATTCCAGAGAATTCCAGCCCATATGGGGAATCTTAAGCCCTTCCTTCTCCGGAATCTTAAGGATCTCCCCCTTCAAAACGCCAAGTCCTTCTACTCCGGGCGCCTCGTCGCTCCTGTCAAACAAAAGCTGCAGTCCCAAACAAATTCCAAGAAAAGGCGTTCCCCTGTCCGCCGCCTCGCGGATTACTTCGATTAAACGATACTGCGAAAGCTTCTCCATAGCGTCTCCAAAAGCCCCCACTCCCGGCAGAACCACCTTGTCCGCCTTAAGAATCTGCTCCCGGTCTCTGGTAGCCTCCGCTTCCTGCCCCAAAAACTGAAACGCCTTCTCCACGCTCTTGATATTGCCGGCATCATAATCAATAATCGCAACCATTCTTCCAAAACCTTTCTGCCAAATGTTTATGGTTCTATTTTATACCCAATTCAAACCAGAAGGCAACCCCATTATCATAGTTCTCCACCCCATATTTCTGGTGAAACGACTCCATAACCGCCTTCACAATTGACAGACCGATTCCATTGCCGCCATATTCTCTTGTATGCGCTTTATCCACCTTATAGAATTTCTCCCAGATGTGCGCCAGATCTTCCTCTGGAATCGCGCTTCCCGTGTTAAATACCGTTGTTCTGGCCACATCGCCTTCCCGTTCAATCTTCACCTCGATCACCATGTTTCCGGACACATGATGGAACGCATTGCCCACATAGTTGCGCACAACCTGCTCTACCTTATATTCGTCCGCCCAAACATACACCGGCTCCGCCGTAAGAAACTGTACCTTTGCCTGGGTCTGCTCCGCAAATAACTCCATGCTCTGCAGCACCCCTGCCACTAATTCTGTCAGATTGAAGCGCTCGAACTGAATCTCTCCATCCCCAAACTCAAGCTGATGAAGGGTCAAAAGGTTTCTTACCATACGATTCATCTTGCCCACTTCGTCAATGATCACGCCGCAGTAAAACTCCCGGCTTTCCGTATCCGAATCAATTCCTTCCTTAAGCCCTTCCGCATACCCCTGTATCAGGGCAATCGGCGTTTTCAGCTCATGGGAAACATTTCCCAGAAATTCACTGCGCATCTGCTCCAGCCTGTCCCTCTGCTCTAGATCCTGCATCAGCCTGTTATTCGCGCTCTTAAGCTCAGAAATTGCCTGCTCAAGCTTCTCGGACATCCGGTTAAAATTTTCGCCCAGCACGCCGATCTCATCTTCGCCGCCGCTGGTGTATTTCGCTTCAAAATTAAGCTCCGCCATCTTCTCGGAAATATCCTTCAGCTCACGCAGAGGGTTGGTGAGCCTTCTGGAAAACAGCCATACCAGCGCCATACAGATAACGGCGGCAATACTCCCCACCGCAATCAGAAACCGGTTGGCAAGCGCCGCGCTCCCTTCAATACTCTCTAACGGACTCTGGATCAGGAAAAAGTATCCTCCTCCGAGGCGCCCTCTCATCATTAAGTATTCCGACGACGTATTCCGCCCTTTGATCTGGCTGATCTCATACTCGTCTGTAATCTCCAGCGATTTATCCGTACTCTCTTTCTGATTCAGAAGATATGCGTCCAAATACTGCTTCAACTCCGATGCATGCTGTACATTGCTGACCAGCGTCTGTTCTCCCATATTAATCGTCAGGAAAAACAGATTATCCTTCTCCGCCTGCCGCACCAGTTCCCCATAGCGTTCCTCGTCCAGCCATTCCAGTCCCCCGTCTTTTGACGCTGTGGAAAGAGCCTGATACATGCTGATAAATTTTGACTTTTTATCCCGGATATAATAAGGCTCCAGAAGGCAGGCGTTCCCAATCAGGATCACCGCCAGCATAAATGCCAGAAGGGACATAAAAGCCGCCGTCATCTGGCGTTCGATTGAATGTTTCATCTACTCCACCTCGAATTTGTAACCCATTCCCCAGATGGTCTTAATATAGTTTCCCTTTTCTCCCAGCTTGCTCCGAAGCTTTTTCACATGGGTGTCAATGGTTCTAGCGTCTCCGAAATAATCATAATTCCACACGTTATTCAGGATCTTCTCTCTGGAAAGAGCAATTCCCTGATTCTCAAGAAAATAATTCAGCAGTTCAAACTCCTTGTAGCTGAGTTCAATCCCTTTTCCATCCACCATCACCTGATGCGCCGCCCTGTCCACTTCAATGCCTCCCGCTCCGAGCCTGTCCTGACTGTCCGTGCCTCTGGTCCGCCGTAGTATCGCCGATACCCTTGCTACCAGAATCTTCGGACTAAACGGTTTGGAAATATATTCGTCCACTCCCAGTTCAAAGCCCTGCAGTTCATCTCTTTCCTCTGACCGGGCCGTTAGCATAATAATCGGAATGTCCGAAGTCTGGCGGATCTCCCGGCACACCTGCCAGCCGTCCATCTTGGGCATCATTACATCCAAAATCATCAGGGCAATCCCTTTATTTTCGTAAAATATATCCATGGCCTCAGCGCCGTCGGCCGCTTCGAGAACGCCATACCCCTCTCGTTGTAGAAAATCCTTCACCAGCTTCCGCATCCTGCTCTCATCGTCCACCACCAATATCTGTAATCTCTCCATAAGATACCACCTTCCCGACTCTATACATATTCCCATATTTTATATCATTTATCCTACCATTATTTTATGACGCTTTTGTGAAAAAAGCTTCGCAATTTGTACTTTTTGTGATAATATAATTACTGTTCACGGGAAACCGGTAAACAATGGCAATAAGCCTGTGAAAAAGATTGTTTTTAGCGTTCCCCGATACGGAAACAAAGAGTGAAACGTACTTTGTGGCGCGCTTCACCAGGATAGAACGAACAAGGAGACGATTGCAATGAAATGCCCCATATGTGGAGAAGAATTAAAACCCAGCAAAAAAGATCAGCGGTACATGCTCTGCCATAGCTGCCGTAAGAAGTTTAAAATTCCAGGAACCACCGAACCAAAGACCGGACAGGCAGACCAGCTCTCCGGCAAATCCCCTGTAAGAACAACTGAGCAGACAGCCGCGGCGCTTGACGACGAACTAACCGAACAGACACAGGTATTCAGCCGAGAAGATGTGCGCGCTGCTCTGCGAAAGGCCAACGAGGAGCGTAAGGCTGAAAAAGCCGCCGGCAAAGCTGCCTCCAGAAAGATAAGTTCCTCTGCTTCCAATGCGGAGCCGGCATCCGACGACGATGAAGAGTTCCATTTGCGCTACGCAAATCTGCCGCCCAAATCCGTCCGGGAAAAGCAGGAACGAGAAATGCGCAGAGCATACGACGAACTTCTTTCTATTGGCAAGGAAGAGCGTTCCACAAAAAAACATGGATTGTTTGGAAAACGAAATTAAAAATGAAACTCCCCGCAGCAAGCTGCGGGGTATCAGCCCGAGACTCACTTCGTTCGTCATTAGTTTGTTGCGCAGCAAGCTGCGGGGAATTAAACCCTCTTTGGGATTAAATCAGGGGCTTTCGGAAAAGGATACCATTTCCCGAAAGCCCCCGATTCATTTCTTGACTCGATCAATCTTTTCCGTCTTCATTCTGTCGAACGACTTTTACTCGATCGCTATATACTTAGGTTCTTCTATTACCTTTGGCGCTTCTTTCGGCACAACCATCGTCAAAATGCCATCTTTAAAAGAAGCTTTGATATCCTCCTGCGTAATCTGATCGCCTACATAAAAGCTTCTGTTGCAGCTTCCTGTATAACGCTCCTTGCGGATGCAGTTACCCTTCGCGTCCTTTTCTTCCTTCGTTTCATTTCTGACTGCAGTAACGGTCATATAACCATCCTTCAAATCCGCTTTAATATCCTCTTTTCCATAACCCGGAAGCTCCATATCGATCACGTAGCTGCCATCCTTTTCATGAATATCGGTCTTCATAATCTGTGAAGACGCATTCTCAAATGGACGTGAGAAAAACGGATCTCTGAATAAATCATCAAATAAATTATAATTTCTGTTTGCTAACAACATAGGTCATACCTCCTTATAAACCTTTCCTTTCCAGTATTAGTATACCTGAAAGGTATTTAAAATATAAATTGTTTTATTTGTTATAGTTATTATATAACACATATTGTTAGCCAAGTCAATAGTCGAGTGCTAAAATCGCACAAAATTTTTTATTACGTATTGATTGAACATATCTGTTACGGAACTAGCTGCCAGTCTTAACGCTTCTCAAAGCAGCTTATCAAATAAACGAAAAATAATCTTCTGAACATCACTGATACGCTTTCCATTCTCATCCGTAAAGTAAACCTGATAGGTTGCTGCTTCACGGTTTGAGCTGACTGCATCCACACAAAGTACATAATATTTTATTGTTTTGTCTGATATTCCTGTTCCAGTTCATCTGCCAGGTACGCATCGCTCATGCAATGCATATCGGAAACACCGTCACGGATCAGCAGATAGACCTCGGAATGATAGAAAAAATTCAATGCCGCATCCAGTGAAATCCCCTCCTGTCCGGCAAAGCACTCAATGACACGGCTGTATTTTTTCTGAAGTAAAATCGGGTTCGCTGTCATAGTGTTTCACTTCCTTTAAAATGCAGCAGAGACAGCGCTTTCTCTGTGCGGAAACAAATTTGCAGGTTTGGATTTTCATAACGCAGACGGTTGATCGCTTCCGTCTTGTCAATCAATCCGTCAAAAAACAGTTCTACTGTATTGAACACCTTATCATTGGCAACACCGCCCACAACAAGATCATAATCTGTCGAATCTTTTCCGCTGCGGCAGTTCAGAAT
>CAJURK010000012.1 GCA_910588745.1 uncultured Dorea sp.
CAGTTCATCACCGTCGCCAGCATCCCGATCTGATCCGCCTTTGTCCGATCGATCGTCTCGCTGGTACGGCCCCTCCAGAAATTGCCGCCTCCGGTAACAATAGAGACCTGAATCCCGTCGTCTACAAGCTTCTTCACCTGCTTAGCCACACGAATGCAGGTAGCTTCGTCAAACCCAGTCTTCTTATCCCCTGCAAGAGCTTCGCCGCTTAATTTCAGTAATACTCTTTTCATAAGTCTGCTCCTTATTCTTATAAACTGTTTCCAGTATAACATAGGTTGCGCCAAAGGACAATTTATCTAAATAAATTCTTTTCGTTCAAAATACTTAATCAGCACATCCGCGCATTCATCTATCCCCAAATCGGAAGTATTTAGGATCATATGATAATTATTCACATCTCCCCAGGCTTTCCCGGTATGCTCATGATAGTATGCGGATCGCTCTTTATCCGTCTGTTTCAGCCTCGCCTGCGCCTCTTCATAGGAAATGTCCTCCAGTTCCATAATACGCCGGATCCTGTCTTCCTTATCTGCGCAGATATAAATATTGAACACATTTCTCTGATCCTTTAAGATCTCCGACGCGCAGCGCCCAAGGATAATACAGGGTTCTTTTGCTAATTCCCGGATTACAAAAGCCTCCGACTCGTAACTGTCGCCGTCTGTTCTCTCTTTTACGATCGCCTTGTCATAAACCGGAATATGAAGCCTTTTTGACAGTTCCTCCGCAATCCGGCTCGCGCCCGTCCCATACCGTCTGCTCATTGTGATTACCAGTTTCATAGCCATTCCTCCTTAGTTACACGATTCTGACTGTACACTTAGACACAGATTTTGCATTTATGAAATCCCGGAACCACAGCGGCATTTCCAGAAAATACCCGTATAAGCACAAACACTCCTCATGTATACGCCCCTTAACTCCGGAACCTGATTTTATTATATCACAAGACGTACAAAATGGAATCTATTTTTATTTACAGCGTTCTAAGCTCCCTTTCCTCAAACAAATCCCGTACCGCGTCTTCATAAGCCGGAAGCTTCTCGGCCTTGCGGATCCGTTTGCCGTATTTTCTGGAATCCGGAAACAAATCAATCAGATAGACCCATAATTCCTTCATCTTAAACAAAACCACCTTGCTGCCGGGCATATGCTCTCTATATGCCTGATAAATACTGTCATGGAACGCGCGTATTTTCTGCTTCTCCGGCATCAGGCCGCCGCTTAGCACTTGAATAAGTCCGGGATTCGTAAGCAATCCTCTGCCGATCATCACCCGGTCTGCCTGCGGAAACTTTCCCGTCCATTCATCATAAGACGCCCTGTCAAAAATATCTCCGTTGTAACACACCGGATTCTTACTGTACTTCTGTCCATAGGCAAAAATATCCTGATGCGGACGCCCCTTGTAGAATTCCTTCTGGGTACGGGGATGGATAATCAGTTCTTCCAACGGATATTTATTATAAATTTCCAACAATCTCGCAAATTCCTCCGGGTCGTCTCTTCCAAGCCTGGTTTTCACCGATATTCTGCACTCGGTATGTGCAAAAACCTCTTCTAAAAAATGATCCAGTTCCTCTGGTTTTGCAAGAAATCCAGCGCCCCTAAACTTGGATACCACGGTTTTAGAAGGACACCCAAGGTTTAAATTAATCTCTTGATAGCCATAGTTCCTAAGCGTCCGCTCTCCCGCGAGAAAACAATCCGCCCGATTGGTCAGTATCTGCGGAACCAGAAAGAATCCCTCATTGTGTTCCGGCAAAATATCTTGTTTCTCTCTGGTGTTTAGCTTCCCTTTTTCATTCGGAACAAGAAAAGCCGTAAAATATTTATCAATTTCCGGAAAAAAAGAATGGCAGGCATTACGGTGCAGATAACCCGTAATGCCTTCCATCGGCGCATAGTAATACTTCATCATATATCTCCGTCTGTCATACAGAATTTAAATTTCAGAGGCTGATAATCCCCCTGTCCAACCGGCAGGGGAACGCCTGCATACATCAGGGCGGCTCCGGTATAAACCGCTCCGGTATCCGCATCCTTGTAATGCCGATCCGGTTCCAGCCCTTCTAGGTATACCAGATGGATATGGGGATTGGATTCATTGCGCAGCATTACGCCGTTCACAATCGTCTCCTTTTTATCCTTGGAAACAAACTGCCACAGCACGTACTCATGATTCCGGTAAGGATTGGTCAGACGGTAGTAATCGCCGTTCAGCACCAGCATCTCCATTTCCTTGTACTCCTGAATATGCTCTTTCGCAATTTCCTTCTCTTCGTCTGACAGCTTTGCCAGATCCAGCTCATATCCAAAAGTACCCGCGCTTGCTACAATTGCCCTTGTATCAAAAGGGGCAGTCCGCCCCGTCCCATGGTTCGGGCACACGCTGACATGCGCTCCCATAGAACTAATCGGATAGCCGAACGATGTACCGTACTGAATCCGAAGACGGTCAATGGCGTCAGTATTGTCGCTGCACCAAATCTGCGGCGAATAGTAAAGCATACCCGCGTCAAATCTGCCTCCTCCGCCCGCACAGTTTTCAAATAACAAATCCGGATATCTGCTGACCAGCCGTTCCATCATCTCATAAACGCCCAGCACATACCTGTGGAATACCTCTCCCTGCCGTTCAGGAGGAAGAGCCGATGAGAATACGTTATCCACGGATCTGTTCATATCCCACTTAATGTAGTCCACCTTGCAACTGTCAAGAACCTCGAAAATCTTCTCCATCACATGATCCCTGACCTCTTTGCGGGTAATATCAAGATTTAGCTGGCTACGGCTCCTGGTCATCCGCCGTTCCGGAATCCGAAGGATCCAGTCCGGATGCTTTCGGTACAGTTCACTGTCTTCCGATATCATCTCCGGCTCAATCCACAAACCGAACTTCATGCCCAGCCCGTTAATCCGCTGAACCAGCTTCGGCAGTCCGCCTCTAATCTTCTCTTCATTTACCTGCCAATCCCCTAAGCTGGTGTAATCGGAATTTCGGTTGCCAAACCAGCCGTCGTCCAGCACGAACATATCCAGCCCGATCTCTTTCGCTGTCTTTGCAATATTAAACAGCTTTTCCTCATTAAAATCAAAATATGTAGCCTCCCAGTTATTTACCAGTACCGGCCTGGGGGAATTTACATACTTACTTCGTATCAGATTCGACCGGTACGCGTCATGATAAATTCTGGAAAGCTTCCCAAGTCCCTCAGACGAGTACGCAATGATAACCTCCGGCGTCTCGAAAACGTCTCCCTTATTCAAAATATATGAAAAATGATACGGATGGATTCCCATGACAACCCTTGTCTGCTCCATCTGATCCACTTCAATTTCGCAGCGGTGGTTTCCGCTGTAAGCCAGAGCATACCCGTAGCACTCTCCATGCTTCTCTGTCGTCTTCTTATCGCAGAGAATAATGAACGGATTATGCTGATGGCTGGACATTCCCCGCTTGCTCTCTACCGACTGAACTCCGTGGTGAAGCGGAAGCCTCTCCATCTGACGCTCCATGGTATGCCTTCCGTAAAAATGGATAAAATCCATATGCCGGTTGGGATAATCCATTTCCATAGACATGGCTCTCTGAATCTTTACCGGGTTCTCTCCCTCATTCTCCATGCGCACCGCACGGGTAATTACATCCAATTCCGGAAATACGCCGTACAGCAGGCGTACCTTTAGATTACTGATTCTGTCATACAAAGTAATCTCTAAGGTCTCCGCCTCGTCTTCACTGCCGTACATACAGGGCAGCCCCTCAAGGGAATACTTCCCCTTCCACATTCTGTGGGATTCATACCGAAGATGCACCGCGTCGCTTCCGTCCTGATGCTCTACCTCCAGACTGTTAATCCGGTAATCTCCATTACCGTATCCGGAATATTCCTGGGGAAGTACGTCCAGCGAAAAGGTCCTGTCGTCTCCCGCTTCATAGGGATTGCCGGAAAATCCCCTGTCAAGGAACATCAGCCTGTGGGTAATCTCCGTATCCCCAATATTCGCGCCATAGTACAGATGAACCAGGGTGTCAAAATTAATGACCTGCATCTGATACATACTGTGATTCGTTCTCAATACAAATACTCTCGACTCATCATTATAAGTAATATATTTCATATGCCGTCCCTCTCTAAAATGATAAATAATGAAGAATATTATGCGCTATCATAATAATTACTGTTCACATTCATGCTGTGAACAGCAATTTATAACGCTCTTGTTTTCTGATTATATCACGTTCCCATCCGAATATCTATGACTAACCATTTGGCAAACTGCCGAAAATAATGCGGAATTTATGGAAAATCTGCCGAGTTTTACATTTCCCTGGAGAATCCTTCCCCGGCTCCTTGCGAAGATTATCTAAGCCGCGCTTCTATCGCGTCTACCACCGTCTCTAAAACCTTAATCCTTGCATAGTATTTGTCATTTCCCTCTACAACCACCCATGGGGCGTTGGGCGTAGAAGTGCGGATCAGCATCTCGTCCACCGCTTCTTCGTACTGATCCCATTTTTCCCTGTTGCGCCAGTCTTCCTCGGTGATCTTCCACCGCTTCTCCGGGTTCTCCTGCCTTGCCTTGAAGCGCCTTGCCTGTTCGTCCTTATCAATCTGCATCCAGAACTTTAAGACGATGGCTCCCGCATCCGTTAAATCCTTCTCCATATCGTTGATCTCTTTATAGGCTCTCTGCCATTCCTGCTTCGTACAAAAGCCCTCGATCCGCTCCACCATCACTCGTCCGTACCAGGTTCGGTCAAAGATCGTCACATGGCCCGCCTTGGGCATATCCATCCAAAACCTCCAGAGATAATGGTGCGCCTTCTCAATATCATTGGGCGACGCCGTCGGATGAACCACATATCCTCTCGGATCCATCCGCTCCGTCAGACGCTTAATGGCTCCGCCTTTGCCCCCTGCATCCCAGCCTTCAAATCCCAGCACAACCGGAATCCTCCTGCGGTAAAGCTCACCGTGAAGCTTTTCCATCTTCTTCTGCAGCTTGTCCAGCTTTTTCTTATACGCTTCTCGAGTATAACAAAGGCTCAAATCCGTCTTTCCAAGGACAGACTCTTTCAGCCTGCCGTCAGAAGACGTACAAACTTCCTGCTTCCCGGCTTTTTTCAATTCCTTCCTCTGCCTTTTGGTCTCTTCGATTTTTTCCTCCAGGGTGCGGATCACAATCGCATATATCTTCGCTGTTGCATACCGGCGGTCTACCGCTTCAACCATATTCCACGGAGCGTACTCTGTATCCGTACGGGTCAGCATCTCCTCGTTGATCTGCTGATACTTCTCAAAATTTTTATATCGTTTCAGATCCTCCTTACTTACCCGCCATGCGGTCTCCTCCGAACTAAGCAGCTTATCAAACCGCTTCTTCTGCTCCTTTTTATGAATGGCAAGAAATATCTTGATCATCACCATACCATCGGCCGTTAGCTGCTCTTCAAAAGAACAAATCGAACGGTACGCGTTTTCCAGCTTGCCCTTCTTTACCTTCTTATCAAACCGGTCTGCTAGTACTTTCCGGTACCAGGCGCTGTCATAGATCGCAAATCGTCCTTTCGAGGGAAGCTTAGTCCAGAATCTCCACATAAACGGATGCATTTTCTCTTCTTCCGTTTCATTCTTGACCGCGTATACTTCAAACCCTCTTGGATCAAGCGCCTTGATCAGTTCTCCGATCTGCACGCCTTTGCCGGACGCCCCGTAGCCTTCAAAGGCAATCATAACCGGTATCCCGTACGCTCTGCATTCTCTTTGCAGCTTGCCAAGCTTTGGCTCCAGCCTTGCCATTTTCCTCTTGTACTCTTCTTTCCCAAGCGTCTTTGTTAAATCCAGCTTTTCTAACATAAATTTTCCCCCTTCAAATTTAGTTTCATCACGTTTAATTTTCACGCTTTCCTACGCATGTTCCTTGCAGCTCCACTCCGTAACCGTAAGCTTCAAAACCGCCGTCCGCCGAACCATCTGTTCCGGAAATTCCCAATCTGTCTTATCTGAATAATGCGCCATTACCCGCTCTAATCCATGAACCTTCTCGGCCTTATCCTGAATAATCTCAATCCGGCCCCTTCCCATAATACTCTGAAATAAAAACGAATACCCACAGGACAAATCTTTTTCCACAAGCATATGCTTCGTATCCATTTCAAAACCCACCGTATCCTGAGTTCGGATCAAATCAATTTTCTTCCCCTCTCCTGCCCCATGAAAATACAGAATCAAGTCTTCTTCCTTCGCATCATAACCGAAATTCAAAGGCACTATATAGGCGCCGTTTTCATCCAGCAGGCCAATCCGGCAGCAATCGCACGCCTTAGCAATCTCTAACATCTTCCCATAATCTGTTATTTCCCTGTCTTTCCTTCTCATAGTCCTTTCCTCCGCAAGCAAATTATATCGTTCTGATTTTCCATCGTCTATTTGCTGAACAGCCAGAATAAAAACGCCGCCTGTATCCCAAGAATAACCGGTACCCCGATTACAAATTTCATCTTTCTTGTTTTATGGCGGAACAAATACATTCCCGCCCAGGCCCCCGCGGAGCCGCCGATCAGCGCCAGTCCCAAAAGCGTCCGCTCCGAAATCCTCCACTTATGCAGCCTCGCCCTTTTTTTATCCTCTCCATACAGGAGAAACGCCGTCAGATTACTCAGTGCAATATACCATACTACGATTTTCATCATACAACCCCAACAATGTCTCTAGCTGCTTCTTCGCCTCTTCATATCCTTGAAACCAGATTCCATGGATTCCATAGCCTCTAGCTCCTGCAATATTTCCCTCCGTGTCGTCAAGAAAGACGCTTTCTGACGGCAGCAGAGAATACGTATCGCACAAATACTGATAAATTTCCCGTTCCGGCTTCATCAGATGACATTGATGGGAAAAGACTGCTCCATCCATATATGGCAGAAACGGCATCTTGTCCCTGGTTCTCTCAAATAAATCCTTACCATAATTGGACAGTACGTACAGACGGTATCCTTTTTCCTTTAATTCCCGGATCCATTCCATCGTATAGGGCATCTCCCACACCGTTTCCTCCGCATGTCCATAGGCGTCCCGGATCAGGTCTTCATGCCCCGGCGCATTTGCCGCAAATCCTTCTATCAACTTCTTCGTCTCTATCGGCCCCCTGTCCGCCGCAAGCCACAGGGAACTTCTAAATATTGCATTCAGAACGATTTCCTGTTCTTCTTTGGTATAGCCTCTTTTCTTCACAAAAGTTACCGGATCATACTCGACCAGTACCTTACCTACGTCAAAAATAATATTTTTAATCATCTCTTTTTATATTCCCCATTCATAGCCGTTCTATTAATCCGTTCCTGTACGCGGCATTTATTCCTCGCCGATAATCTCGATCTGGCAGACTTTCATAGCCTCCAATGCCTGTTTGTGGCTCTCAGGCGTCACTCCGGCGCAACAAGATGCATCCACTATTACAGCGGCCTCCGGCAGCGCCGCTTTTACAATCATTGCATTAGAAATAACACAGATATCCGTACAGAGTCCGACCAGCGTTACGCTCTCAATTTTTTCCTGCCATTCGTCATACTTCTGAAGCGTATTCCCCAAATCAAGACAGCCGAAGGTCTTTTTGTCTATCGGCAGTTCCTGGATCAGCTCCTGGATCTCCGGACGGATTTCCCATCCTTTTGTTCCTCGAATACAGTGGCTTACCGGAAGCTTTCTCCCCTCCTGGCTCTCAAGATAATTCTCCTCATGGGTATCCCTTGTGGCGATCACCCTGCCGTCAAATCCTTTGATTTTATCCGCCACTTTCGGAACAATCGCTTCCGCCTCCTTTGTCCCCAGCGCTCCGTCAATAAAATCATTCTGCATGTCCACAACTACTAAAATCTTCATCCTGCATCCTCCCTGTTTTTCCTTTTCTTTGCTGACTAAGCATTATGCAAATAAATACGCCTATCACTCGCCGATTTCCTGTACGTATACTTTTTCTTCTCTTCCCCAAGGCGCCATCCGCCTGTCAATCACCCGAAACCCATATTTTTCATACAGATTTTCATGATCGCTGATCAGATATGCCTTCTCAAATCCTAAGGATTTCAGATAATCCATGGACGCCGTAAGTAATCGCTGTCCCAGCCGCATCCCCCGACAGCTTTCATCGATGTAAAGCGTCCCGATAAACGGCGTATAGGGCATATCCGGGATTGCCTCTTCCCTAATAATCGTACAATACCCGCGCAGGCTTTCCCCCTCTAAGAGTACCGCGACCCTTTCCCAGTCCGAAAAACGTTGTTTCTCCATATCCTCCGCCAGGATTTTCCCGGAACTCCAGCCGCATCCCCGGGCATATTCTTTCACGTTGTCCCACAGCACATGCTTCTGTGTAATCAATTGAATGTCCATCTGTTCCCCTCCATGCCTTTTGCAAGAAAGCGCGTACCATCCATACTGTCTACTTCATTATAGCCTATCTCAGAATCCCTGTATACATTTTTCAGCCTCTCCGTCTCAAATTATTATTACTACTGTTTGCTCTGTTCACCCATCGCCCACGGCGTTCCATCGTAAATCGTAGTCTTCGGTAAACTACTTTCGGATATTGTCAGAATATTTTTTGTTTGCTATCTTTGCGATTATTAAGCAGACTGTAATGCTTATTGCAAATGGGATAGCCCAGAGAAATGCTGCATTGGCAGGCGCACTATATCCTCTGTATTGAATTCCCCACTGCATTTCGCAATATTTGTATGCAACAACCGCACACATTAAGTTACTACTTAACACCGCTACAATATAGGCAGCCTTTGTAATTTTATTCATTTTCATAATTTATTTTTCCTTTCTTACAATATGATTTATTTTATTGTAATTCAATAGAGATTAGAAATCAATTTTGATTAACTACATCGGCTTATTTCCTTGCTGTATTTCGCAACTTTTTTATTTTTGCCCAGCAAATAGACGGAATTTCCTAAAAAAATAAAAAACGCCTATCCTGGCATATATCCAAAATAAGCGCTTTTTAATTTTTCCTTTTTGATTGATTCTTCTACACCGGATAGCTTCCGTTCTCTGTATCCGCCAGCGTGTGATCTACCTTGGTCTGCTGTGCTTCCCTGTATTTAAAGAAATCAGTCGCTACCTGCGGGAACAGCGCGTAGGACAGAACGTCTTCGTCCTGCTGAATCCACTGTTCGCACTCCTTGCGGAGGGTGTCCATCTCATCCGGGATCAAATCAGCCGGACGGCAGGTAATAACCTCGGGATTCTCACCGAGAACTTTCTTCTTTACTTCCTCGTTAAACGGCTTTACGGTTGCTCCGTATTTGCCGCTCAGTACATCCTTGGTTTCCTTGGTCGCCATCTTATAGCGTTCGCCCATCAGCACGTTAAATACTGCCTGGGTGCCTACAATCTGGGAAGACGGCGTAACAAGCGGCGGCTCGCCCAAATCTTTACGAACCTTCGGCACTTCTTCTAGTACCTCGTAGTATTTATCCTCCGCATTCTGCTCCTTAAGCTGTGACGTCAGGTTCGAAAGCATACCGCCCGGAACCTGATACAGCAGCGTTTTAATATTAACGCCCATATTCTTTGGATTCAAAAGTCCCGACGCCAGCGCCTCGTCGCGGATCGGACGGAAGTGGTCCGCAATCTCTGCCAGAAGGTTCTGGTCAAACCCGGTATCGTAAGGAGTTCCCTTAAAAGTCTCAACCATAACTTCTGTTGCAGGCTGTGAAGTACCCAACGCAAAAGGAGACATCGCCGTGTCAATCACATCCACGCCGGCCTCTACCGCTTTCAGGTATGTCATAGATGCTACGCCGGACGTGTAGTGGGTATGAAGCTGAATCGGAATATTAACCGCATTCTTTAATGCTTCAATCAATTCCGTCGCTTTATAAGGAACCAAAAGCCCCGCCATATCCTTGATGCAAATCGAATTAGCTCCCATATCTTCAATCTTCTTTGCAATATCCACCCAGTATTCCAGCGTGTAGGCGTCGCCCAGCGTATAAGAAAGCGCTACCTGCGCGTCAGCCTTCTCTCTATTTGCCGCCGTAACAGCCGTCTGTAAATTTCTAAGGTCGTTTAGGCAGTCAAAGATACGGATAATATCAATGCCGTTCGCTACAGACTTCTGTACGAAATACTCCACCACATCATCCGCATAAGGACGATATCCTAAGATATTCTGTCCGCGGAAAAGCATCTGCAGTTTTGTATTCTTAAATCCGTCGCGGAATTTTCTTAATCTCTCCCATGGATCTTCTTTCAGGAACCGGAGGGACGCGTCAAAAGTCGCGCCGCCCCAGCACTCTACGGAATGATATCCCACCTGATCCATCTTCTCTACGATCGGCAGCATCTGCTCTGTTGTCATACGTGTGGCAATCAAAGACTGGTGCGCGTCTCTTAAAATGGTCTCTGTTATTTTAATTGGTTTCTTTTCCATTGCTACCATTATATCTTCCTCCATATATTTATTAAATCCTGGATAGCAGGATTACCAGTTCATGATCAAGCAAATCTCTTCCTGTTGTTACATAACCCCAAAGATTGCCATAAAGGTACCGGCAGCTACTGCCGTACCAATAACGCCTGCAACATTCGGTCCCATCGCATGCATCAGAAGGAAGTTGGTCGGATCTGCCTCCGCTCCTACCTTCTGCGAAACCCTGGCCGCCATAGGAACCGCGGATACTCCCGCAGAACCGATCAGCGGATTCACCTTGCCTCCGGTTACCTTGCACATAATCTTGCCGAAAATCACGCCGGCCGCCGTACCGAATGCAAACGCCGCCAAGCCAAGAATTACAATCTTAATGGTATCCCAGTTTAAGAATGCTTCCGCGCTTGTGGTAGCGCCTACCGACGTTCCAAGAAGAATTACTACAATATACATCAGGGCGTTCGAAGCCGTCTCTGTAAGCTGTCTTACTACTCCTGACTCCCGGAACAGGTTTCCCAACATCAGCATACCTACAAGAGGCGCCGTAGTCGGAAGGATCATGCAGACCACGATGGTAACAATGATTGGGAACAGGATACGCTCCAGCTTGGATACCGGCCGCAGCTGTTCCATCTTAATCTGACGCTCTGCTTTTGTAGTCAGAAGCTTCATAATCGGCGGCTGGATAATCGGAACCAGCGCCATATAAGAATAGGCGGCAACCGCAATCGGTCCCATAATTGCCGTCTGCTGCAGTTTACCCGCAAGGAAGATAGACGTCGGTCCGTCCGCGCCTCCGATGATCGATACCGCAGCCGCAGCTTTATCGGAGAAACCCATTGCCATAGCCCCAAGATATGCCGCAAAGATACCAAACTGCGCGGCCGCTCCCAAAAGAAAGCTCTTCGGATTCGCAATCAGCGGACCAAAATCCGTCATCGCCCCAACGCCCATAAAAATCAGCGAAGGCAGAATCGCCCACTCGTCTAAAATATAGAAATAGTAGAGCAGACCTCCGGTTCCATTTGCCGAATCCTCCGCATGCAGCATAATATCCGGATAGATATTAACAAGCAGCATACCAAAAGCAATCGGTACCAGCAGCAACGGCTCAAACTCGTGCCTGATAGCCAGATACAGGAAAAAGCAAGCAACTCCAATCATGATTAAGTTGCCTCCTGTCAGATTCAAAAATGCCGTCTGATGCACGAGGTTCTCTAATGTTGTTACAATATAATCCATTTTATAACCTCCAGTCGTGTCTAAGACATAAGTTCAGTTATGCTTTAGTTTAATGTGGCAAGAACAGCTCCGGCCTCAATCGCATCGCCTACTGCCGCGTCAATACTTGCTACGGTTCCGTCTTCCGGCGCCACAACTGGAATCTCCATCTTCATCGCCTCTATGATAACTACCGGATCGCCTTTCTTCACACTCTGGCCTACATTGGCCTCAATCTTAAATACCTTGCCTGCCGCTCCGGCCTTCACTTCAATCGCTCCTGCTCCCACCGCTGCTTTCGGAGCCGGAACTGCCTTTGGAACTGCCGCCGGCGCCGCTGCCGGAGCAGCCACAGGCGCCGATCCTGCTCCCTTCTCTTCCACAGTTACATCATATACGTTGCCATTTACTGTAATTGTATAATTTTTCATTGTTTATTTCCTCCTCATATATTAATTCCATTTATTTGTTTTTCTTCTCTTAATGCTTCTTACAACAAATCCGTCTGGCGTCGCGCCTTCCGCAGCCGCAATCGCAGCCGCAATCACCGCGGCCAGTTCGGAATCATCTGTCTTTGGCGCAACGCTGCTCCGTACCGGAACCACCGGAGCCGCAGGCGCTTCCACAACCTCCGGTTCCTTACGGAATTTATTCTGTATCGCAGGAATGAAATTGAACAGAGAGATAATCAGCGAAATGATTATCAGTACTACAAATACCGTTCCCATGCCAAGCAGCGTATTCAAGCCCGCTTTCTCTAATATCTCTCCCATTGAAAACTGTGCGCTGACCGTCAAGCTTTCCAAATACAGATTCTCATCGAAAACAAATTCTACCGTAGCAGTTCTGTTCTCGAATTTCGTCTCTGTAGATACCACCAGTTCATCCGCTCCGGCCTCAAAGGTATACTCTCCATGTTCTACGTATGCTCCGCATTCCTCTTCCCCGGCCTGCCATGCGTCGATCGCGCTCAGATATTCTTCCGGAGTAATCGGAAGCCCCATCTCTGTAAGCTGCTGCTCAAAGGCAAACTCCCGAAGTTTCCGAATCTGCTCAACGGACGCATCGTCATAATTCGGAAAATAGTTAAATACATAATCCGCCACCTTGCCCGCCATGGCTTCATCGTATTCAAGCGTTTGTTTTTCCCGGCCGCATCCTGTCGTGAAAGCAAACACGGCTGTGAGCATACATAATAATAAGCTAATCTTTTTCTTC
Source organism: uncultured Dorea sp. (assembly GCA_910588745.1). Taxonomy (GTDB): domain Bacteria; phylum Bacillota; class Clostridia; order Lachnospirales; family Lachnospiraceae; genus Claveliimonas. The sequence continues at coordinate 12,889 of CAJURK010000012.1, forward strand.
ACTTTGCTTCACCTCGCTAAACTGTTCCGTGTTTCTTTGAAGGACGTACTTCTTTCTTCGTAAAGAGCATCTCAAATGCCCCAATCACATATTTCCTGGTATCTGCCGGCTGGATTACCGTATCGACATAGCCTCTTCTTGCCGCTGACATCGGACTGGACTGCAGTTCCTTATATTCCGCCGCTTTTTTATTCAGCACTTTGCTGTCCGCCCCTGCGTACATAATCTTAGCCGCAAGCTTTGCGTCCATCATACCGATCTCCGCCTCCGGCCACGCATAAACCATGTCCGCTCCGATTGCCTTGCTGTTCATCGCCACATAAGCGCTTCCGAATGCCTTGCCAATCACAACATTTACCTTCGGCACCGTTGCGTTTGCAAAAGCGTACACCAGCTTGGCCGTAGCCTTCGCAAGATTTCGTTCCGAGCATTTCCCTGCGGTAAATCCGCTGACATTGGTAAGCGTCAGTACCGGAATCTGAAACGCATCGCAGAACTCTACGAACTCCGCAGCCTTCTTAGCGCCCTTTGCCGAAAGGGAACCGTCAAATTCCGCAATCATATTCGCCTCGGAATCATAGACTTTGGAGCGGTTTGCAACCGCGCCTACGGTCATTCCGTTCAGACGGATAAATCCTGTCACCATATCCTTCGCATATTCTTTCTTCGTCTCAAAGAACACGCCGCTATCGGAAATGTTAGCAAGAGCAATCGCCGTATCCTCCACCGCATTCTCAATCCCTGCGCAGACCCGGTTCAAATCATCGCCGCACTCAGAATAAGTCGCCTCTTCTTCATTGTTGCCGGGCAGCATGCACACCAGAGAACGGATATTTGCAAAAATCTCTTCCTCCGTGCCAACCACGTCCACAAGCCCCGCCTCTTCGCTCTGATATTTTGCAGAAGAAGTGTCGCATTTGCTAATCTCATTTCCGGGAATCGCATTGGGGGAATTTACAAATAGTCTGGCGTCCTTCCCTTCCATAAACGTAAAATCAGAAAGCGCCGGAACCACTGCAAGTCCGCCTCCGCAAAGGCCGAAAACCGCGGAAATCTGCGGAACCACGCCGGAAGCCATCGCCTGCTTCAAATATAAATTTCCAAAGCCTGCCAGCGCGTCCGTCGCCTCCTGCAGCCTCATGCCTGCACAATCAAGAAGCCCGATCACCGGCGCTCCCATCTTCATCGCCATATCATAAATATTCGCAATTTTCTTTGCGTGCATCTCGCCGACCGCCCCGTTTAAAACTTCTGCGTTCTGGCTGTAAACATACACCAAATTGCCGTTGATTACTCCGTATCCGGTAAGAACGCCGTCTCCCGGAGTCTCTTTTTCCCGCATGTTGAAATCTGTAGCCCTGGCAGTAACTGCTCCGCCAATTTCAACAAAACTGCCCGCGTCGAGCAGAGAAGTAATCCTTCTGCCTGCCGCACTTGTCGTTGCTATGTTATTCATAACCCAGCCCTCCATTTTCCTTACTATAAATTGTATATTAGGTTTATATAATAACCAAATTTCTGCCTTGTATATTATAACTTTTATTTCTGTAAAGTGCAACTGTTTTATTTATTTCTGTTAAATAAATATCAAGTTACTGTTTACCAAATGACCTGTGAACTAACAATATCAATAATATCGGGTAAAAAAAGTATTCCGCCTCCTATGATACCGCGGATTGCTCCGCATTTCATGCTCCCGCAATCCTAAAACGGCGCGGCAAACCGTAGATTTGCCGCGCCGTAAACTTTATACTTATTTTTGATTCCGGAACTGTACCGGCGTCATATCATACGCTTTCTTAAACAGCCGGTTAAAATGCTCTACATTCTGGTATCCCACCGTAAGCGCTATATTTTCCACCGTCATACTGCTGCTTTTCAGCATTGCCCTGGCTTTCTTCATACGCACTTTTTTCACCAGTTCGCCAAACGTCATGCCGGACTTTTCCCGGATGTATTTTGACAGATACGGCTTTGACAGATAAAATTTTTCGGACAGATCATCCAGCGTTACGTCAATATAGTTTGCCTGAATATAATTCATAATCTCTATCATCCGCGCGTCCTTACATACATCGGATGTTTTAATCTCGTCCAGCTTATTCACCGCCACAATCAAAGCCTCAATGGAAGCCTTGATGATATCCGCGTCAATACCTACGCCCCAGCAGGTTTTCCCCTGACACACAATTCCCACGTAAGCGGCGGCTTTCGAAGAAGACCCTCTGGTCAGGGAATGCTCCTCGTAATATCTCAGCTCATAGCTGACGTTAAAATACTGCTTAATCGCGTTGCTTACCGCGTCTAAACGTCCGTTTCCGGAAGCAGTCACCACTCTCTGGTCGCTGCCGTGCTGAATCGTCGCATCTGCAATAATGCCGTCTACCTGTTTAAAATGGCATTCATCAATGGCAAAGACACTCTTGGCATTGACATAGTTGTCGGTAAAAATCTGATATACCCATTCCGGCGTCAATTCTTTGTGAGCCCGGTCGGATACGCCCTTTACCAGATAACCGACCTCTTCTCTCATCCTCTCCGGAAGATTGATGCCGTAACTTTGTTTTAAGATGTAATTCACGCCTCCCTTTCCGGACTGGCTGTTGATGCGGATCACGTCCGAATCATACTTTCTGCCCACATCCTGGGGATCAATCGGAAGATACGGAACCGTCCACATATCGCTCTTTCCGTCCTCCCTCCACGCCATTCCCTTAGCAATGGCATCCTGATGGGAACCGGAAAACGCGGTAAATACCAAATCTCCGGCGTAAGGCTGCCGTTCATATACCTGCATTCTGGTAAGCCGCTCATAGGTCTCCCGGATTTTTTTCATATCCGAAAAATCCAGTCCTGGGTCTACCCCATGGGAATACATATTCATTCCCAGCGTAATAATGTCCACATTACCGGTGCGCTCGCCGTTTCCGAACAAGGTTCCCTCAATCCGGTCTGCGCCCGCCAGCACGCCAAGCTCTGCCGTGGCCACGCCGCTGCCTCTGTCATTATGGGGATGCAGGCAGAGTATCACGTTCTCCCTGTAATTCAAATGCTTATGCACGTACTCAAGCTGTGTGGCAAACACATGCGGCATGGCATTTTCAACGGTCGTAGGAATGTTGATAATCGCCTTATGATCCGCTGAAGGCTTCCAGACATCCAAAACGGCATTGCATACCTCCACCGCATAATCCACCTCTGTGCCGGGAAAACTTTCCGGACTGTACTGAAAGGTAAAATTCCCCTCCGTCTCATCCGCCAGTTTCTTCAAAAGCTTCGCTCCGTCAACTGCGATCTTCAATACCTGCTCCTTGCTTTTTTTAAATACCTGCTCCCTCTGGGCGACAGAAGTCGAATTATATAAGTGTACCACCGCATGGGGGGCTCCCTTCACTGCCTCGAAGGTCTTTTTAATAATATGCTCCCTGGCCTGGGTCAGAACCTGAACGGTCACGTCGTCCGGAATCATGTTCTTTTCAATCAAGGTGCGCATGAATTTGTATTCTGTCTCGGAAGCGGCCGGAAATCCCACTTCAATCTCTTTAAATCCGATCTCTACCAGCAGTTTAAAAAACTCCAGCTTCTCACTTAAACTCATCGGCTCTATCAGCGCCTGATTGCCATCCCTAAGATCCACGCTGCACCACATCGGCGGCTTATCAATGTACTCTTTTTTCACCCAGTCGTAGGTGGCCTCCGGCGGCATAAAATATTGTCGTTCGTATTTGCTGCTGTTCTTCATATTCTATCTTCCCTTCCCATTCATCCATTCACTTTCGCTGCTGCTTTTGCTCTTGGCTTAAAGCTTTGTATTGCTTTTATTACAAAGGAATTTCTTTCCTGTGTAGTAAAAATTATCAATTTATTTGCTTTATTTTATCCTTACCTATACTAACATGAGATCCAAAAAAAGAAAAGTGATGTTTTTAATCACTTTTCTTGATTTATTTTAATATATTCCTTCGCTATCTGTCCCAGACACCACCAAAAATCCCTTCTTCCAACCGAATCTGCCGTCACCAGTTTCCATTTACCAATCACTTCTCCTTCCAAAGCAAGAGAAATCTCCCCAACCGCTTCCCCCTTCGCTACCGGAGCTTTCATCTGTTCTTTACACTGCACGGAAAGCTTTGCCTGCTCATCCTCTCTCACCAGGTAATTCCATTCCTCCGGCTCGTCTTCTACCCCTATTTTTACCGTAGCCCCTCCGCTTAAGCGGTTCCGGTCAGGAATCCCCTTCTCTACCGGAATGTCGGAAAAAGACGGCTCCTCCCACAGATTCCGATAGCTGTAATGCTCCAGTCCGTACTCCATCAAAGCCCGGGTATCGGACCACTTATAATTCTTATTATTCGGCCAGCCGCAGGCAAGCAGCGCAACGATCAACGTCTTTCCATCCCGCCTAAGAGCCCCCACATAGCAGTAGCCCGCGTCTCCGGTAAACCCGGTTTTCCCGGATAACGCTCCTTCCATCATAGCGAGAAACGCGTTATGGTTGTTGCAGGTAAAGTTCCTGCTTCCCGACACATCCTGAAAGCTATGGCTCTTCGCCCCGGTAATCTCAAGAAATGCTTCGCTCTTTTCCGACTCTATGATGCAGTACCGCATCATCAAAGCCAATTCTTTGGCGGTAGTAGAATGGATTCCCTTATCGTCAGCCGCATCCAAACCATTTGGCGTAATAAAATATGTATTTTGCAGGCCAAGTTCCTCTGCTTTTTGATTCATAAGCTCCGCGAATCCCTCTACGCTTCCTCCCACATGCTCCGCAATCACAACCGCGCTGTCATTGTGGGATTCCAGCATAAGCGAGTACAGCAAATCTTTTAAATAGTACTGTTCGCCTTTCTTTACCCCTAAATGAACCTTGGGCTGTCCGGCCGCGTATTCCGATACCTCCGCAGTTTCCGTATCTCCCTTCATATGCTCCAGGGCAAGAATACAAGTCATAATCTTCGTCGTACTTGCCATAGGCCGCGGTACGTCTTCTTCCTTCCCATAGAGTACCCTGCCGCTTTCTCCGTCGATCAGCGCTGCCGACCGGGCGTAGAGCTGCCCGTCAAACTGCGCGTCTTTCTCCTCCTCCGCCTCATTTGCATACACGGCGCCAGGAACACTCCCACCGCCCTCTCCGCAAAATACAACGGCCGCCATAAAGATTCCTATCACAATCCTAAGCCGCCGCCAAGTCCGCCGGAAATATGCCTTCTCTTTCTTTCTCATACACAACACAACCCAAATCAAGTTATTTAAATGTATGACTTTTCCGGCTCTTCCATGCGTTAAATATTCAATTTCATCTGCGCCTCTTCTTCGGCCTCCGTCTTAAAATTCTCCATCTGTTCCGGATTCATGCTTGGAAGCTCCTCCAACGACTGAATGCTGAATCTTCTAAGAAACTCCTCCGTAGTTCCGAAAAGAATCGGTTTGCCCGGCGCGTCCAAACGCCCTACCTCGCAGACCAGATTATACTCCACCAGACGGTTTACCGCATGGTCCGATTTGACCCCGCGGATCTTCTCAATTTCTAACTTGGTCACCGGCTGTTTGTAGGCTATAATCGACAGCGTTTCGAGCTGGACGTCTGTCAGTACATACTTCCTTGGCTGCTTCGCAATCCGAATCAGGTACTCGTACATATCTGCTTTTGTACACATCTGGAAGGACTCCTCCAGCTCAATAATACGGACGCCTCTGTCCGAGGCGTTCAGCTTGTCCATCATATTATGGACAACTTTGCGCGTCGTCTCCTCGTCATGCCCGATTGCAAGAGCAATCTTAGACAACTCTACCGATTCCCCCATAGTAAAAAGAATCGCCTCAATAATACCTTCTAATTTGCTGATTTCCACGTTCTGCTACCTTTCTTTTCTGCGTTTCCATACAAAGAGAATCCTCCCAGGATCACCCTATATCCGGGATGTAATCAAAATATCGTCAAACGGCTGCTCCTGCTCTATCACAATCTGCCCGGACTTCATCATTTCCAAAATTGCCAGAAATGTAACTACAATCTGCGTTCTGGAACTCTGTTTTGTAAGAAGCTCCCGAAAACTAAATTTCTTATGTCTGGCGGCGTATGCTTCCACCTGAGACAGCTTCTCGGACACCGTAATCTCTTCTTTCTCAATCTTGCCAAACCGGCTTCGTATCTGGTCAATCTTATCGGTCTGCTTTTTCATTACATCCTGAAAAATATTCTGCAGCCTGCCAAGGGTGATATTCTCCAACAGCATGTCCAAATCCACCGGCTCTACATAATCCGCCACCTCATCGGGAATGTCCTGCTTCCGATACATGACGCGCTCGCCGTCTACCTGGCGGTCCTTTAATTCATAGGACATATATTTGTACATCTTATACTGAAGGAGCTGCTCTACTAACTCCTGTCTGGGGTCTTCTTCCTCCCCGTCTTCGTTCACTTCCTTCGGAAGCAGCATCCTGCATTTAATATCCAGAAGCGTCGCCGCCATCAGAAGAAATTCGCTCATCACGTTTAGGTCGCTCTGCTCCATTGCTTCGATATATTCCATATACTGATTGGTAATCTCTACAATCGGAATATCATAAATATCAATTTTATTCTTATCAATCAAGTGCAGGAGCAGGTCAAGCGGCCCCTCAAACACCTGAAGCTTTACCGGAATCCCCATATTGCTCCTCGCTTTATCAAACTAACCAGCCTATTATACTTGATTTTTTTCCCTGACACAAGAACATATTTCAACGACCGCCAGCTCCGCCGGATTGAACAGCCTGACGTTCACTGTATGCGTTCCCAGCCCCCGGCTCACAATGCCCAATTTCTTTCCCTTCCGGTAAATCCCGCCGGAATACTTGGGAAAAGGCCTTGCCTGAGGCGTAATGAGTCCGCCAAGCTTCGGAATGCCTATAATCCCTCCATGCAGATGTCCGGAAAGACTTAAGTCCGCGCCCCATTTTGCATAAGTGTCAAAATAAACCGGACTATGGGCAAGCAGAATGTGGTATCTTCCGTTCTCCGCCTTGCCAATCCTCTCCCTTATGTCGGAATACGCAAGCTCTCTAGTACGGAAATGCGCATAGCAGCCCAGAGGAATCTCTAGGCCGCTAACCGCTGCGGGAATTCCTTTCATATCAAGGTATTCCGTCTCGTTGACCAGAACATGGACTCCAAGTCTTTTTGCCTCCCGGATATACGCCTCGTAGCGGCCGCCGTATTCCTCCGGGTTTACGCGCATTTTCTGTTCGTGGTTTCCATTTGCAAGATACACCGGACAGAGCTTCACCAGCCGCCGAAGGAGGCTGACCGCCGTGGAATCCATAGATTCTTTCTTTCTGGTCAGCAAATCGCCCCCTATCAAAATATAGTCCGGCCGTTCCTTTAAAATCGCGGAAACCAGTTCTTTGTTCCGCTCTCCATACTGCTTTCCGTGCAGATCGGAAAGAAATACCAGCTTAACCGTTTCTTCCTTTGCCGTCTCAAACGGAAGTTTAATCCGAAAACGTTTGACTTTAAACTCATGAAGTTCCTTCCATATCTCAAGCATCAATGCAAACGCGCCGACCCCCGCGGATACAGCCAGCTTTTCTCGCCATGATTTCCCTTTTTTCCTTCCCATCATATCCGAATCCTTAACCCCCAATAGGTATCCTTACCTCTAAAACGCTTCTTTAAGACTACCACTCTTTTGGGTATTAAGCAAGCACGAAGAATGTATGATTTACATAAAAAACTTCTCCAAAGCAGTTTCTAAGGCGTTCTTATATTTCATTTTCCCCACGTCTTCCGCCGCGATAATATCCGCCCTTCCAATTTCCTTTCCATTTAAAAAGTAAACCATCTCGCCGACCTTATCCCCCTGCTTCACCGGCGCCTTTAGATGCTTTTTCATCTCCGGTTTCTTCTCAATCCCAGACAAATCCGCGCCCGCGGTATCTATGTATTGAAAACCTTCCGCCTGTTCCACCGGCACCTCGGTTTCCATTCCCTTTTCCACCTTTGCAGGCTTAATTGTTTCTATTCCTTCATCCATGTATTTGATACATTTCCCAAAGCCATAATTCAGAAGCGCAGTCGCATCCTGGAACCGGGACTTTGAGTCCTTTGCGGCCATAATCACCGCGATTAGTTCCATCTGATTCTTTTCAGCGGTGGCTGATACGCAGAATCCCGCGTCCTCGGTAGAACCCGTTTTCAAACCGGTCGCATACTGATACTGGCGAATGAGCTTGTTGGTGTTGGTTAGTCCAAACTCGCTGCTTCCTTTTCTGGTATGATGGGTAATATTCTCCATCCAGATTGTAGCATAATCGTGAATTTGCGGATATTTAGTCAGCAGTTCCTTAGACATCAGCGCAATATCCCTGGCCGTAGTCTCATGCCCCTCGGCGTCCAAACCGTTGCAGTTTACGAAATTCGTATGCTCCATGCCAAGTCCTCTGGCCCGCTCGTTCATCTGATTCACAAATTCTTCTTCGCTTCCGCAGACAAATTCTGCCATCGCCACACAGGCGTCGTTTCACAATAGCAGACGCCTTGCTACCTTGCCGGCATCTGAAAATCCGCAAGAGCCTTGTTCAGATAATCGTTAAACGGTTTCATGATTCGGAAAATCTCTGCCGCTTTTACGGGAAATGTTTCCGGATCGTCAAATTCCTCATCCTTTAACGGATATTCCAGATACCAGCTCTTATATTTCAGATATTCCGCCTGCGGATGTTCTTTCTCATATCCCGCGGGGACATTTTTCAGCACCGTTCCCTGTACGGTGAAATACCGTTCAAACTCTGGCTCATGTATGATCCTTTCCCATTCCCCGCCATTTTGAACAATATATTCGCGTATCATCGTTGTCGCATCCTTAAACATATCCGCAAACAAGCCTCCTCCTAAAAAGGACTGGTTGCCGGGTTTTACCATAAGATAATACCCGACAGGAACCGGCAATTTGCCCTTAGAAGAAATGTGAGCCCGGAACGCGGGACTATAAGGCGATTTGTCACGACTGAACCGCGTATCCCTTACAATCTTAAACGTAAGGTCTTTCGGATTGTTGTGTAAAATACTGCTGTCAAATTTTCCGATTTCCTGAATCAGCGCCTGTATTAATTGTTCAAACTCGATCGTTGCTTTTTTATAGTCGTTCTTATTCGCGTGATACCATTCGCGGTTATTATTTCTGCTCAATTCTGATAAATAGTCCATAATAAGCTGTGTATTCATAATCTGCCATCTCCTTTACGATCTCTGGATAACGGAAAGCTGCGTGGAATCTAAAAATTCCTGTATCAGATGTTTCATGCGTTCGGGAGACTTATAGGATTTACAGAAAGAAAAATCCTGTGATAAATCGTCAAGATCTTCCATAGCATTTTTAACATCTATCATGGTCTGAACGGAAATTTCCCCGGCTCCCATGTAATCCAACTGCAATGGATTGAGCCTGCGGCTCTGTATTGCATAATTTACCCTGTCTTTGCAGCGGCATCTGCCGCAGCCATATTCTCCGCAATATGTTCCAAGAAAGTCCGCCATTTTTTTGCGTATTCGGGAAAGCCGTTTGCGGTAGGCTTCCGGGGTCATTTCTAACATCTCCCCCGCAATGCGGCTGTCAACTTTAAACATTGTACCCAATATGAAAATGCATCTGCTTTCCGTATCAAGACACTGCAGCATTACATTGGTACAGGACATTTTCAGTTCTTCCGCCAATAACTCCTTCTCCACATTCTGCGTTAAATCCGGCACGTCCTGTATTTTGGCGTTTTCGATGTCTTCCCCATAATACTCAAAGCTCAGCGGAAATTGGGCAAACATATGCTTTTTGTAATTTTTCAGATGATGAACGGCAATGCTAAATACCCAGGTTGTAAATGAACTGTCGCCTTTGAAAGAGGAAAGATGCGTAATCATTTTCAGCAGGATGTCCTGCGAGGCATCCTCCGCGTCCGCAAATGTGCCGAGCATCCGCAGGGACAAATTGAATACGAGATCCTGTACGCCTGCGACAAGGCTTTCAAGAGCCTTTTTGTCTCCCGCCGTAGCTTTATCGACGAAAGCCTGCAATTCTTCATTCGTTTTTTTATTCATATATTTTTACCTCCTATTTAATTAGACAACGCTCCATGGTCTGTGTGACAAAAAAATTATACAATTTTTCCGTCCCGCAGCCGCACTACCCGATCCGCAAGCTGGGCAAGTTCCAGATTATGGGTAATTACCACCAATGTCTGATGAAAGGCAGCGGCAGTCATTTTCAACAGGCCCGCAACATTTTGTGTCGTTTTCATATCGAAGCTGCCGGTCGGTTCATCGGCTAAGACAATTGAGGGTTTCGTAATCAAAGCCCGTGCGATCGCCGTACACTGCTGCGCCCCGCCGGAAAGCATATGCGGAAAAGCGTCCAGATAACTGTTCAGTCCCAGCAGATGAACCAGGCTCGAATAATACGCCTCGTCCGGCCGGGAGTCGTCGATGCCTAAAGGAAATAATATATTTTCTTTGATTGTCAACTCCGGTATCAGATTGTACCCCTGAAATACAAACCCAATTTTTCTGCGCCTGAATACCGTAAGCTGTTCTTCGTCCATTTTTGACAAATCCAGCCCGTCAACAACCACGGTTCCTTCCGTGGGTTCGTATAATCCGGCAATCGTATTTAGCAACGTCGTTTTTCCAGATCCCGACGCGCCTACGATAGCTGTATATTTCCCTTTTTCAATACGCAGGTCGATTCCGTTTAACGCTTTAACCACCTGCGTTCCATCCTTAAAATATTTTTTCAAATGTTGTATTTCTACTATATTCATCCTTCGCCGCCTCCATAAAGGTCTGATAAAATCCGGAAGATTTCACTCCCCCTCCGTGTATAATATAACTGATTTGTTCTCGTTTGTACATGAGCGTCGTTACTTATCTGCGCTTAGATTCTTAAATTTATAGAATATGTGGGCGGAACCGTCTTCATTTACTTCAATCCTTTCAATCAGCTCCAGAACGATTTCTCTTGTCAGTTTATCTACATTCAGGTAATCCAAGAACTTTTCCGACCATTCATCGGATTCCGAAGCCGCCCTGTTTTCTTCATTCCGCCGCTCATTTAAACGCTCCAACTCGTCTTTCAAACTACGAAGTTCTTCCTCATATTCTCTGGTATAAGATACATATTCTTCCTTAGAAATTACATCGTCCAGATAATTTTGATATGTTTTTTTCCTGTATCTTTCCCTGCGCTCGATTTCCTTTTCCAAGCTGGCCGCCTGCTGCATATAATGCTCCTTCGCGCCATGAGCGTATGGTATCATTCCCAGATTGCGGATATCGTCAGGGGTCAGTATTTTTCTGGCTTCCGCCTGAATAGAATGAAGCACCGCTTCCTGAAGCCGGCCGTCATCGACCGCATGGCGGGAACACCGGCTTCTCCCCTGCGTTTTATACGTCCTACAGCAGTATCCAATAAATCGATGCTCCCCCCTGCGCTCGTACATTCTGACCATAGCATGTTTGCACCCGGCGCAGACAAGCACGCCGTTAAATACGGAAGCCGAACCGTCTCCTTTTACTTCCTTCGTCCTGGTCTTCTGCCTCTCCTGGACTTTGCGGAAGGTATCGGAAGTTATGATCGGCTCATGCATGCCTGCTGCCCGGATCCACTTTTCCTCCGGCTGTTTGATCTGTTTCTTATCCTTATAAGACAACTTATTGGATTTATTCTGCACCACTGTTCCTATATATACTTCATTGTTCAGTATCCCATGTATTGTCTGGTAAGACCAGCCTTTCGTATTCCCGGTTTCACGGGGATTGTAATAATTGATACCGAGAATTTCCCTTTTATAGACAGACGGAATCAATATTCCTTCTTCGGTAAGAACCTTTCCGATTTTTGCCTTCCCATATCCTTTCAGATAGAGCCGATAGATTCTCTTTACCACCCCGGCTGCATATGCGTCTATAACCAGGTGATTATGGTTTTTTGGATCTTTCACATACCCGTAGGGGCAGGATGCCCCCAGATATTGACCCTCTTTCATCTTAGCCCGAAAAGCGCTGCGGATATTCTGGGACAAATCTTCACAATACCACTCGTTTACCAGCCCGTTTATCTGCCTCGACTTCTTATTTCCCAAATTAAAAGTATCCGCGCCGTCAACTACGCCAATAAAGCGAATACCCAGACGCGGAAAGTCCCTGTGCAGATATTTCTCCACATGCTCCATATTCCGGGAAAATCTAGATTGGGACTTGGCAATCACGATATTAAATTTCCCCAGTTTTGCATCGGTAAGCATTCGCTCAAAATCAGGTCTTGTATCGAAAAGACCGCTTTCATCGTCGTCGGAATATACTTCCGCAATCTGATAATCGTGCTGCAGGGCATAGTCCGTCAGCAAAAGACGCTGATTCTGAATACTGGCGCTGTCGTCGCCTTTTGTCAGCTTATCCTTGTCTTCCTTTGACAGCCGCAAATACAGCGCGGCTTTATAATTCTCTTCCATAACATAATCTCCACGGTTTTATATTAAAGAGCGGGACCCGCCGAAAAGCGCTTCTTTTCCCTTCTATTTTTGCATATGTAACCGGATAACCGCTTCCATGCAGTCCGTGAGGTTTCTGGTTCCGTATGACACTTGAAGTATCTTTACTTCTTTCCCCCCGGCTTTCTTCACATGTTCCCTTTCTTTTTTCTTTGTTCCCTCCATATCCTGCCTCCGGCCTAGCTCTATATTAATAAAAGCTATGTCAAAGACCGCATGTCTTACCACATTTTTAACAAAAGAAAACGAAAAAAAGAGACAGTCTATCTTTCACTGTCTCCCTTCGTTTATGCAGCATAACGCCAATGCTCCCATACGGCCGGCGCTCTGCTCCGCCTGTTTTCCATTCCGAAGGCACGGCGCAACCTTATTCAAGATTTCACTCTGAAGCGGCCTTATCTTTCAGCCAAGCAAGTAACATCTCCTTTAGCCTGCGCATTTTCCGCTCTGTATCCGAATTGCTGTATGGAATTCGCCCTATAATCCTATCTACAAAATGGTTTTCCAGGATAATTTCGCATGTTTCCGGATAATTGATATCGTAAAAATATGCGATATAGGAAACCCAGTAATCCATCTTCGTCTTCCGGAGCATGGCGTGGATCGACGACTGTTCCAGGCACTCGTTCCATACTTCCTCGGAAATTGCCTGACTCCCGGCCTCTTTTGCAGAACAGTCAATCATCACTTCCATCTTCTCATCCAGCTTTACACGGCAATTATCAAGCTTATCCGCATCCCGGATCAGACAAGCATGCAGCAATTCCCGTGAACTCAAACCTTCCCCTACAGAAAAATCGCTGTGCCGGGCAATTGCCTGGCGGATGATATGGTCCCAGGTATCCTCTGCAACAAAACGGCGGATCATCTTCTGTTCGCCGAATAATAACTCCACGCCAAACGCCGCGTGATCCATCACCGCCGGCTCAAAGCTGTCATATAACCGAAGCTGCTCAAACCGGCCTATGTCGTGAAGCAGCGCAATCAATTCCGCTAACCGGCAGTCTTCTTCTGAAAGCTCCATTCTCTTACAGATATCCTGTACGCACCGGATTACGCCTTCTGTATGCACAATCTTTAAATGAATCTTCCCATCTTCCCGGTCAAACTGTTCCAAATAATTTGCAAACACCTGTCTTGCATGATTCAAATCCAACATTTTGTATTCCGCCTTTTTTATTCGTTCTGTATACAGATTCCGGCCTTATCTTACGGATCTTCCAAATCCCTACGCCCTTATATTTCCCAAAAGTGCCTGCATCCCGGAAGCCATCTGGCTTATTTTCCTGTAATTGGCATACTGCGACTGCTGCTTTCCTCTTGCCGCCGTCTCTATCCTGTGATTATGGGCTTCTATCTCCATCCTGCCTTCAAAATCAATCTCTGGTTCATCGAAGTTCAGTAAATCCTCCAGTTCCTTCATCACTCTCTCCAAAAGAGTCTTTACTTCATTTACCAGGCCGTTTACAATTTTCTCAAAAGCAGCCAACGCTTCGTCGGAAGAATCCGTCTCTTTTTCCGTATCCTTATGGTTTCTTGCCGCTTCCTCTTTTGCAAACTGATCTGCCTGGTTCTTTACCAACTCGTCAAAGGTCTTATCCAGATACGCGAGTTCTTCCTCTTTCGTAAGCTTTCGGTAACGCACTGCCTGGCCGTCTATCTCGAGTTCAATGCCGCTGAAATCTTCTCCTGTACTATTATCCTCTACCCAGACTTCCCTCGTTCCGTCTGCATATCCCTTTACAATCTTCTTGTACATAGACGCATAAGAATCCGTCAGGCTTTGGGTATGATCGCTCCAGTCTTCCCTGTCTTTCTTATTCATCTCCTGCCAGTACTGGGAAAATAAATCTCTGTGAATATTCGTGCTTACCCCTGTTTCATCCACAGAATCCAAACGCAAGGTTATGTAAGTTTTACAAAGCCCGTCCATCAAGGACATATCCTTATTCGTAATCTGTGTCGGAGGATCGCTCCCTTCCGTTCCAATGTTTACGCCTGCTCCCAAATCCGACAGTTGCTCCCGGAGATACTCCATTCCTTCTCTGGAAATTGTCACCTTATCCTCGGAAACCGCTTTCTGTTCCTCAATAAACTGATCTGCAAACTCCACGATCTTCGTGCCGTTCTGGGCGATCTGAATCCGGGATTCGTACATTACATTCAGTCTGTCTAATACAAACGAATAGTCTCCGTATATCTTCATATAATACCCTCACTTTTTATGTTCCTGCGGTAATCTTTCAATCCATCGACTCAATGATTCCATTCCGTTACTATACTTATCGACCAAAGTTTACAGAAATTAAGCGATAGAAATCGGTTTGTCTTCAACAAATCGTTTGGTTTCCTATTTTTAAACGGCGCGCAGGCGTCGTTAGCGCTTGCCACCGCAATGCATTTCATCATCGTATCCACCGTCTGCGTCTCCCCCGGTTCCAAAAACACCTGGGAACCTCCCATAGAAGCGGCATACTCGGAAGTCTGCACTTCATCCTCCAGCGTAATCCTTTGATCTGCCAGCGCGTCGAAAATCAGCAGCAGCGTCATGATTTTCGTCACGCTTGCCGGCGGGCGCATCGTGTCTGCGTCTTTCTCATAAATAACCGTTCCGGTAGACGCTTCCATCAGTATTGCGGACGGAGCGCCGACTTCAACACCTGCCTTACCCGCCTCCTGTTGTTCGCCGTCCTTCGCCGTTCCTTCCGCGTTTTCCTGCCCGCTTTCTTGTTCCGTTATTTCTCCGGTCTCTGATTCAGCCGCGGCATCTTCTCCCGCTGATTCGCCGGACTGTTCCTTATGTTTACTTCGGCCCGCTTCATTTTCTCCCGTATCATCCGCCATATCCTCTGCGCGTACTTTCATACCGCAGGGAATCGCTGCGATCCCCTGCGCCCCAATCAGTATACAAAGTATGATTGCCAGAAATTTTCGCATAATCTCCTCGCGTCTCCTGCTATTACTAACATTGTAATCATATGCTTCATATATTATGCCTGGCCCTTTTGCAAAATCTCTTGGAATATGCTAAGATAGTAACACTCATGCGCCGGATTGCGAAAGCTTCCTTAGCGGCGTCTCATGAGATTTTACGAACAGAATGGAGTTTTATTATGAATAAAAAAGAAGCATTGGAAATCCGTAAACAATTTTCCCCTGAAAACTGCGCCATAACGCGCATCTGCGGCTGTTATGTGAACGGCGACAAAGAAAAGCAGATGGAATTCAAAGAGGCTTTCCTCTCTCTTCCCGAAGAGGAAACCTTTAAATATTTTGAAATTTTTAAAAAATCCCTTTCCGGAACGATCGGAAAGAATCTGATACATATGGAATTTCCTCTCGAGCAGGAACTTTCCGGCGGAACTCAGGAACTACTCCGAAATTTAAAAGAAAGCAAACTTACCGACGATATTCTCTTAGAAGAGTTTTACGATAAGGTCGTCGAATATTACGATTTCGGGGAACATTATCTGGTGCTGCTCATCCACGCCGTATACGACATTCCCGGAAGAGCGTCCGACGGCAGCGAAATGTTCGACGCTTCCGACAGCGTGTATGAACATATCCTCTGCTGCATCTGCCCGGTAGCCCTGTCCAAAGCCGGACTCTGCTACAATCCTGCCGCCAACAGCATCCAGGACCGTATCCGCGACTGGGTAGTAGGCGAACCGGCTAACGCTTTCTTATTTCCGGCATTTAACGACCGGGCTGCGGACCTCCACCATCTTCTCTTTTACTCCAAGAAACCGGAGAACCTGCAGGATTATTTCGTTGCCTCTGTACTGGGCTGCAGCGAAGTAATGACTGCCGGAAGCCAGAAAGAGTCCTTCCAGGATATTATCGTGAATACATTAAAAGAAGACTGCGACTATTCCGTCATCCGTACGATCCACGAAAATCTTAACGAAATGATAGAAGAATCCAAAGAAGAGCCGGAACCCTTAGCCCTCGGCAAACAGGAAGTCAAAAAACTCCTGACCTCCAGCGGTATCCCGGAAGAAAAGCTGGAAACTTTTGAAAAAGATTACAACGAAACCATCGGCGCCCACGGCTTACTGCTTGCATCAAATATCGCCGAAACCAAAAAATTCAGCATCAAAACGCCCGAAGTCGTCGTCAACGTCAACCCCGAGCGTTCAGATCTTGTCGATATTCAAATCATCGACGGCCGAAAATGCCTCGTCATCCCCATCGACAATGAAGTAGAAGTAAACGGAATCTCCGTCAACGCAAAATAAACTCAACTCACAAAATACTTCCGCGGATGGGGTTTGCTTCCTGGCAGGCTGCGGACTAGCCAATAGGTGTGGGGAGCATAAACGGGCGCTTCTAGCGAACGCGGAATCCACTGCTTACGCAGGCTTAGAATCGAAGGCATTCCTGAGATTCTTAGCCGAAGTTAGCAGTTAGTCCGCGGAAGCGCCGCCCGGCTCCCTATACCTATTGGCTGTAGCCCGCAGCCTGCCGGGAAGCCGCCATCCTCACAAACAAAAAAGTTTTAATATCCTATTGCGTCCGCCTTCGTCATCCAGAAATGAATCCCGGTTGTTGAATCGAACCACCGATCTTCATTGAAATCTTTCACTTCCACCCACTGCCCTTTCCGGTACACAAAATTCTCATCCACCAGCGACCAGGCTTCCTCAAATTCCTGCGTATCATCAAAGCTTTTAATCGTCAGCACCTTCGCCTTACTGCACCTGCAGCTCGGCATGGTAGCCGACGTCCTCTTTGCATCCGCCGGAATCAGAAGCTGAACCAGCCGGTCGTTGACACACTTCTTATATCCGAGAATCGGCCCGGTCTCCGGACAGTGCATCCGGAACCACTTGGTATCCTGGTCAGAAATGATACCTTCAAGCGCCGCTTTCTCTAACACTGCAGAAAATAAATCTGCGCCGCTAATATCGCACCCCGTCATATCACAGCCCCGCATGCAGGCTCCCTTCATATAAGCATTTCTAAAATTCACGCCCCGGAGGGAACACCCGTCCAGCCTTGCATTCTCAATACTCGAAGCAGACAAATCAGCGCCGTCAAATACCACATTGATAAACATGCAGACCCGAAAATCAATATTATGAAGATCTCTTCCCCGAAAATCCAGATCCCGAAATTCCAAATCTGACAAATCGAGCCTTTCGCCTCCCTTACGTCCTGCCAGAACCTTTTTCAGTTCCTCTTCTTCCATTCTTCTCATACCGCGTCCTCCTGCCAACCCTTTTTATACAACAGGGCGTCTGACAAATCATCCAAATCCCCTTGCTTCGTACACCATTCGCCGGAATTTATGTAACACAGCGCTAACCTGTTCCGGCAGCCAAACGTCTTATAAGTCAACGATCCGCGGTCTGTGATGGGTATAAGGCAGGAATTTCTTAATTAAATCCTGTGTTTTAATCTTAAGGTGAGTCGTATTAATCCCTGTATTACATACAAAATACTCGGCCTCGGCCACTTCCTTATCCAGAATCAACTGCACATAATCGTCCTTATCGTTCAGCAGCCCTACCACGCTTGCGGAACCTGGTTTTGTCCCTAAATGCTCCCACATATGCTCCGGCGATGCGAAAGACATATGGGACACGCCCAGCTTCTTGCTGAAAGAAGAGGTATCAAACGCTTTCTCCTCCGGCATCACAAGCAGGAAAAAGCTCGTCTTTTTCTGGTTGCACAAAAAAACGTCCTTGCGTACCGGCGCGCCGAATACTTTCCCTACGTCCGCGCATTCTTCCATCGATGCCGCCGGATCGTTGTCCACCCTTTCAAAGGGAATCCCAAGCTTTTTAAATACTTTATAAACCTCCTGCTCTAAGGGTACGCGCTCCGCTACATTTTCGGGAACTGTCGTCGTAATTTCACTGATATACATTCTATATTTCCTCCTGTTCAATCTGCCTTTCTAATGATATGATAGTGGCAGGGCGGTTTCTTAGACGAACCACCCTGCCATCATTATAATTCAGCATACCAAAAAAGAAAAGAGGTTACCATTATGAAATATATTCTTGCATCCGCATCCCCAAGGCGAAAAGAACTGCTTGCCCGCACCGGACTTGCATTTACCATAATTCCATCCGCCATATCAGAAGTCGTCGCAGAATCGGATCCTCCTGCCATTGTAAAGGAATTGGCCCGACAGAAAGCTATGGACGTATGGAAACGTCATGCGTCTATCGATGACGTGGTCATCGGCGCAGATACCATCGTCGTATATAAGGATGAGATCCTCGGCAAACCTGCCGATGAATCGGAAGCGCTGGACATGCTGTCCATGCTCGCTGACCGCACTCACAAAGTCTATACCGGAGTATCTATCATACAGGGGACAAAAATCAATACTTTCTATGAATGTACCCAGGTAACCTTCTACCCGATTTACAGAGAAGACCTGCTTCGGTATATCGCAACCGGAGATCCCCTGGACAAAGCCGGCGCCTACGGAATTCAGGGAGACTTCTCCATCCATGTAAAATCTATACAGGGAGATTACAGCAACGTGGTGGGACTCCCGGTAGGAAGGCTTTATCAGGAGCTGAAGCATCTATAAGCAGACAAACTCCTCTATTTTATGGTCTTTTTGTTCCGCACTCCGTACAGAATTTTCCATGGTTTACCGTACCGCACCGGCACGTCCACTCTGCTTTCGGTCTTGGTTTTCCGCAGTCTGTACAGAAATTCCCATGGTTTTCTGTGCCACAGATGCAAATCCATCCTGGTTCCGGCTTTGTTCTTCCACAGTCTGTACAAAAATTCCCGTGATTTTCCACACCGCATTGGCATACCCAGCCTGCTGCCGGAACCTGGCCCAAATTCTGCTGCGGCTGCATTTGATTCTGATACCCTGCCTGTCCCTGCGCCGGCTGCGCTTCCTGCTGTCCCATCGCAAACAAATTCTGTACGTTTCCGCCTCCGGCCTGCTGCGCCATACCCATTCCCATAAATCCGGCCATCGCCCCCGCCGTATTTTTCGCCGCATCCCGCATAGCGTCCGCCTGAGCCGCCGCAAGATTAGCCGCGGCCATGTTCGGATTCCTCATTGCCGCTGCTTTCTGCAGTTCTTTGATCATATCCTCGTCTTCCTTAGAAGCTGTCACACTGTTAATCCCAAAGGAAAACACCTGGATTCCCCGCATCTCCGTCCATTTTCTGGACAAAGTCTCATTTAAGGCATCCGCGATCTCTGCCGTATGCCCTGGTAGAGCGCTGTAACGGATTCCCATCCCTGACACTCTGGCAAACGCAGGCTGCAATGCGGTAAGCAGCTCTGTTTTCAGCATGGAATCTATTTGATCCCTGGTAAACACATTCCGGATATTGCCGCACACATTGGTATAGAACAGCATAGGATTCACGATCCGGTAAGAATACTCCCCATTACAGCGAATCGCAATATCCATGTCCAGCCCGATGTTGTAATCCGTTACCCGGAACGGCACCGGCGCCGGCGTTCCGTATTTATTCCCCGGAATCTCTTTGGTATTAAAATAATAGATTCTCTGATCCTTTCCGGCGCCTCCCCCATACTGAAAACGCTCCCACATTTCCCTGGCAAGCCCTTCTAAGCCCTCCATAAGGGAACCGCTGAACACCGACGGCGACGTGCCGGTATCATAAATATAAGCTCCCGGCTCCGCGCATACCTCTAATACCTTGCCGTCCTCCACGATCATCATACACTGCCCCTCGGCCACGGCGATATAAGAGCCGTCCGTAATGATATTGCTCTCTCCCTTTGTGCGAAAGACGCCTCCCGACGTCCGTTTTTCTCCTTTCGCGGCCAGAATGTCCGCATTCAGCGCATCACAGTAGAACTCCTCCTTCCACTGGTCTGCCATCGTACTGCCTGCCGCCTTCATTGCTGCTCGAATCAATCCCATATCTTTCTCCTCCAATTTCATTAAATATGTATCATAGCTTTCTGATAGAATATCCTTTTAAAATTTCCCCTTCGTTCCGTTTCCGCTAGAATGCATACTGCCGGATCTATGGTTCTCATTCTTTTGTTTTCGCGTTCGATTCACCGTATGGTACAGGAACATATCCGACCTGTTTGTCAGCCGAAAGCTTCCCTGCTGAAGATAGGCTCCCGCGTTATTCTGCAGGGTTCTCGTATTCATCCCTCTTTTCCAGGAAAACACCACGATCAGCGATACAATAAAGGACAATATTGCCGCGCCTACGACGGTAAACACAGGATTGATCCGTTTCCTGTAATGATTGGATTCTGAATAAATCTTCCCTTCTTTGGCATCTGCCATGAACGTATCCGCCATATTAAGAAAGGTATCAAAAGAATCGTAATAATCCCCGTCCGATAAATCGTCCAGAATCTCCCCGCCGATCGTCTCTCTTCCATAAGCGCTGAAGATTCTCTCCGCCTCCCCGTATGCGGTAATTCCCCAGTCCCGTTCTGCCATGCTGATTCCCAGCATCAAGGCGCTGTTCTCTTCTCCCGTTCCCAGGTTCTGAGCCGCAAACAGTTTTCTCTCCCAATCTAAGATATCGTATCCCTCAAACCTATTTGTCGTTACAATCACTACGCTGATACCATACTCCGACAGAATTTCCCCGCACTTTTCTTCCAGCTTCTCTTCTTCCTCCTCCGTAAGGAACCCTGCGCCGTCCTGTATCCATCCCTCCGCTGAAAACGCAGGGACTTCCTCCGAAGCTGACGCCACGGCTCCCGGAAACAAACTCATGCACAAGCATAACGCGGCCAGCAGCATCCCCCTGGCCTTTTCCCTGTTTTTCATAGCACACCTCCAACCAAAAGTATAAGCAGAGACAAAACCGCTGTTCCGATACCGGTAAACCCGAACAAATATCTCCAGAAAGCGCCTTTGTCTACCGGCAGCTCACCCACCATTTTCCCTGTCTGTCCATTGATGGCAAACTGATAGTTCTTCCCGTTATACGCCGTCTCAAACAGCCAGACCGGAAGCAGCACATAGCTGATATGACCGTTGCTGCTACGAAGGGAACGCTTGCTTGCCCTTACCGTATCATAACCGATTACCGTACCTGCCATCTCCTGCTCAGCGCTGTTATAGATCCGTTCATTCGCCCGGTTTTTCGCAGTATCGGCTCCCACGTCATACTTATCCGTCTCATAGCCGGCCAGGTAGGCAGGCTGAAATTCTGTCAGTCCTCTGTAGTCGAATGGTTCAATGGATTCCGTCGTTTCATCGCTCATCTGTATACTTCCATCCACCGGAACATGGTAAAATCTCATGTTCCCAGAACGGTTAACCAGATAATAGGAGGTTTCCACATAGTCATAGTTAGAATCCGACCACATCCTTGTCCTCGTAGCCTGGAAACTCATATCCGCATATACATCGCAGTCAAAAAGCCAGTAGGGTACGTAGTAGCCTTTTAAGTTTTTTAGATAACTCTTATCCTTGAAATTCCTCGGCAGCAGCCGTTTTCCCTTACAAAAATCCTCCAGCATCTGTCTTGCCCGGTCCGCCTCTATTTGAAAAGGAATCACCGCATCCGGTTCAAACCTTCCAGTAACTGTCTGACGGATTACCACCACATTTTCACAATAAGGGCATTTGGTACTGGCCGTATTCTCATCTGCCTCAACCTCCCCTCCGCAAGAAGGACATAGATACCGCCCGTCATCCGCTCTCTTTGCCGCCGCTGTTTCTCTGCGTTCCTCCCATTCAAGCTTTTGTTCCCCCGGCGCATTCTCAGACTTGGCAACCTCCTTCAGCACGGAAACATCATAGGTATTGCCGCAGCTTTTGCAGGCAAGCTTCTGCTCCGCACCAGAAAAGTTAAGAGCCGCCCCGCAGCAGGGACATTTATACTGTATAAGATCCATCCTGTTCTCCTTTAACTGTGCTTTTTCTAATAGTATATATTCTATTTTCTTTTCTTACGCCGTATATGTCAAGAAAAAAGGTACGCTGTCTAAAAAACAGCATACCTTTTACAGCAGTCCGAACACCGATTTTCAAATTATTTTGCCGCCTTTTCGGCAAATTCTGTAGTAACCAGTTCCTCATAAGGCGCTCTCTCAGACAATTCTCCCGCATCGTCCAAAATATCCTGCAAAAGATCAAAGCTTTCTTTTTCAAAGATCAAATTATCTTTCCAGGTATCCTGCTCATAGTATCTGGTTACGATTGTTGTAATTGTTTGAATATCCGTTTCACCAAATTGATGCGCGATTACATTCGCAATTTCTTCCGGCGTATGGCTCTGGACATAATCCATCCCTTTTTGAAGCGCATTTGTAAACCCTTGAATAATCTCCGGGTTTTCATCGATATAACTCTTCTTCGCGGAAAATGCGGTGTATGGAACATAACCGCTGTCCGTTCCAAGAGAAGCTACAACATATCCCTTTCCTTCCTGCTCTAAGGAAGTAGCTCCTGGTTCAAATTCAACCGTAAACTCTCCCTGTCCGCCTGAAAAAGCAGCCGCAGTCGCGCCAAAATCAATACTTTGATCAATGTTTACCTCAGAAGGATCAATTCCATTTTGGCGGAGAATATACTCAAATACCATCTCTGGCATACCGCCTTTTCTACCGCCTAAAACATCCTTTCCCTTCAAATCTTCCCATTTAAAAGATTCCATTTCCTCTCTCGCTACAAGGAAATTCCCTGCACGCTGGGTAAGCTGGGCAAAATTAACCACATAATCATTGGCTCCTTCATTATAGGTATAAATGGATGCCTCTGAACCCATAAAGCCAATGTTGGCTTCACCGGAAAGGACGGCCGTCATAGTTTTATCCGCTCCAAACCCAGTAACCACATCCAAGTCAATACCTTCTTCTGCAAAATAGCCTTCTTCAATCGCCACATACATCGGCGCATAAAAAATAGAATGCGCCACCTCATTCAATACAACCTTTACCGGTTTTGGATTTGCTTTCGGAACGCTTGGAACAGCTTCTTCTGTCTTTTCTGCGTCTGGCGCTGCAGCTCCCTCTTCATCCTTCGACGCGCAGGCAAGCATCATCACAGACGACAGAATTGCCACCAGCGCCAACGAAAATATACGCTTTTTCATAAAACATATCCTCCTTATATGATTCGATGCTTTACTATATGCATACTATTTTATATTCGTGAAAGTCCACTTTCCGACCGGCAAAATTATCTCTTTCCATCCGTCATTCTTCACGTTATAATAGTCAATATCAAAGACATAAAAAGGAGATCTTTTATGGATAAATTCAGCCAGCGCGCCGAAATACAGCGGCGAATCAAAACCCTCTCCCCAGCATACTGCCGCACAGCCGACCTTTCCATCTTTCGCCGGATTCTAGCACTCCCCGAATACACGGAAGCATCCTGCATCTTCTGCTATGTCAGTACGGAAAAGGAAATCAACACCCGTCCTCTAATAGTAGACGCATGGAACCATGGTAAACGAGTGGCTGTACCCAAATGCATTTCCAACGGTATTATGGAGGTTTTTGAGATCCATTCCTGGGAGGACTTAGAAACCGGAAGTTATCAGATTCTCGAACCCAAGGCCTCCTGTACGCCAATAGCTCCGTCCGAAATAGACTTCGCCATTATTCCCTGCGTATCTTGTGATCGTCAAAAAAACCGCCTTGGACATGGCGGCGGCTATTATGACCGATATCTACGCAGCGCGGCATTCCCCTGCGCCGCAGTCTGCAGAGAGAAATTAATGTTACGCCGTGTTTGCCATGAACCCCATGATTATCCCATAGACATGGTAATTTCCGAATCAGCAATATACTGATATTTCAAAACAAACAGAACGAATATTTGTATCTTTCACTTCCACATATTTCTGCTGGCGCTGCTTTTATTCTTCCTGCGTAGCTGCATTTCCCCTTTTCTTACTTAAAACGCAGCTTTCCTATGTAAGTTCAAATATCCGCTCCTGATACTTCCACCTCCAACCATCTCTAACTACGCTGCTTTTATTCTGTCCACGTAGCTGCGCCTCCCTTTTTCTTACTTAAAACGCAGCCTTCCTACGTAAACTCAAATGTATACTCCTTATATTCTTAACTCCAATCATCTCTACCCGCGCTGCTTTTGTTCCGCGCGTGTCTGCGCTTCCTTTTCTTACATAAGACGCGCTTACCCATATAAAAACAAAAACCCGAATCCCGCACATATGCAGAAACCCAGGTTTTTATCCATTCCTTCTGTTTTTTATTTCAGCTCACGAATATGTTTTCTCAGCGGAAGAATCTGGCTTGGCGCAACCGACAGCTCGTCAATTCCCATGTTAATAAACTGCTCTGTCATAGATAAATCCGCCGCCAAATCTCCGCAGATACTGATTCTCTTTCCTTCCAAATGTACATTATTCGTCACAATACGAATCATCTTAATCAACGCCGGATGCTTCGGGTTAAAGTTCCCCGCAGTCCTCCGGTTCGTGCGGTCCATCCCCAGCGTAAACTGAGTCAGGTCATTCGTCCCAATGCTGAAAAAGTCCACTTCTCTGGCCAGTTCTCCGCTAATCATCACCGCTGCCGGCGTCTCAATCATAACTCCGGTCTTTACCGATTCGTCGAACAAGATTTTTTCACTTTTTAAATCCTGTTTCACTTTCTCCAGAACATCCTTTGCGGCCCATACCTCTTCCATGGAGCTAATCATCGGAAACATAACCGCAACATTTCCAAATACAGACGCCCGAAGAATTGCCCGAAGCTGAATCTTAAACATCTCTTCTTTATCCAAAGAAATCCGAATTCCCCGATACCCCATCGCCGGATTATTCTCCCCGGAAATTTCCAAACAATCCGCTCTCTTCTCTCCGCCGATATCCGCCGTCCTTATCACCACACGCTTCGCTCCCATGGATTCCGCCGCAAGCTTATAAATCTGAAACTGCTGTTCTTCTGTCGGAAGTCTCGTACCCGACTCCATATAAATAAATTCACTGCGGAACAGTCCGATTCCATTTGAATCATTCCGCAATACGCTCTCGATCTCTCCCTTTGCGCCAATATTCGCGCAGACATCAATCTTCTGACCGCTTTGGGTCACGTTCTCTTTTCCTTTCAGCCGCTCTAAAGTCTCCACCTTACGCAGCGCGGTTCGTTTCTTTTCCTGCATTCTGGCAAGCGTGGTCTGATCCGGTTCGATATATACTCTGCCCTCAAAACCGTCAATCACCACCATCTTGCCCTCGTATTCCCGTTTGAGAGCCTCCCCGATTCCAATCACCGACGGAATCTCCTTCGTCCTTGCGATGGTAGCCGTATGGGAATTGATTGTGCCGAACATCGTCACAATCCCTAATACTTTCGATGCTTCTAACTGAGCTGCTTCACTGGGATACAGTTCTCTGGCCGCCATAATAAAAGGCTCGTCTATCAGCATCTTTTCCTTACGGATTCGCGCCAGAATCCGCAGAATCCGCGCCGCCACATCCCGCACATCCGCTTCATGCCCCCGCACGTAACTGGCGTCCCTGGACGAATATTTGCTGATAAAGCGATCCGTAGCCTCTTTTACCGCATATTCTGCATTCAGTCTCTGTTCTTTGATGATGCCGGTTATACTGTCAATATATTCCGCATCATTTAAGACCATCTGCTGCATCTCAAACATGGAGGCGTTCACTTCCCCGATCTCCTTGGTCATTGCCGTATACAGCTCCTGAAGCTCCACAGCCGCCTTCTCGCATGCCTTTTGAAATCTGGCAAGCTCTTTTCTTACATCCTCTACGTAGATCCGTCTGACCTCACGCGCTCCCCGTTTAAAGAAAGCCAGTCTTCCAATCGCAATTCCTTCCGATATTTTTCTTCCCGTTAATGTTATCATATACTTCCCGATCCTTTTCTATCCTATATCCTTTCCTCTCTTTACTTTACACGCTGGCTCATGGCCAGTCAAGTATTTATGAAGATTTATGTTTCTCACAACATTTCCATTGACTTCTCAAACAATATATGGTAATGTGAAACGGTATCACATCTATAGGTTTCTATGGATTTCATTTACATTTTTTATAGTAATGGAGGTATTGTAATGAGCAAAGGTACAGTTAAATGGTTTAACAATCAGAAAGGCTATGGCTTCATCTCAGACGAAGCTGGCAATGATGTTTTCGTACATTATTCCGGTATAGCTATGGATGGTTTTAAATCATTAGAAGAAGGCCAGGCTGTTGAATTCGACGTAACAGACGGCGCAAAAGGACCTCAGGCTGTTAACGTTGTTAGAAGTTAATGGTTTCGCATTCACGACGTGGGGAATGTACCTTTTATATATGTGAATTTTATTTCTTCGTTATTTAAGGATTAATTTGAATATTTAAAAGCATACATTGGAATGCGAGAAAGGGATGCCAGATATCTGGCATCCCTTTTTGGTTCCTTTGTTCTGTTTTCTCTACGCATTCGCCGTATACGCCTCGTCCGCGCTGTATACCTTAAAACCGCTCCCTAAAAGAATATCCACCACTCTTACCGGCTCGTCGCTCTTAAGGACAGCCGCGGCGTCCTCTCCATTTGCAAAGGCATACATATATTCAATATTAATCTCGCCTTCCACAAGCTGATGCATCGCCCTGCTGAGAGACCCCGTATCATGAGATACGCGGAACGCCACTACATCCGTCAGCATCGCCGTAATTCCTGCATCCTTAAGCACCACGCGCCCTTTGTGGGGATCTGACACAATCATGCGGAGCATTCCGTAATCGGAGGTATCTGCGAGGCTTAACGCCACAATATTTACCCCGCCTTCCGCAAGTACCTTAAGCACTTCATCCAGGCGTCCTGCCCTGTTCTCTAAAAATACGGATAACTGTTGTACGGTATTGCTTAAACTCATAATCTCATTCCTCCCTTTACAGATTTCTATTGTCAATCACACGTTTTGCTTTGCCTTCGCTTCTCTGGATGGTCTTTGGCTCAACCAGCTTCACCCTGACGGAAACGCCCAGCGCCTGCTTCAATACTGCGCCGACTCTTTCCTTTAACGCTTCCATCTTACGGATCTCATCTGAGAAATATTCCTCTGTAACCTCTACCATAACCGTCAGTACATCCAGGTTGTTCTCCCGGTCTACGATCAGCAGATAATGCGGTGCAACCTGGCCGCCCATAGACAGAAGCGCCGACTCTACCTGCGTCGGGAATACATTGACGCCGCGGATAACCTTCATATCATCGGTTCTTCCTGTAAACTTCTGGATTCTGGGCAGAGTTCTGCCACATTCGCAGCGATCGCGGTAAATACTGGTAAGATCCTTGGTACGGTATCGAAGAAGCGGCATACCTTCTTTGCTAAGAGTGGTAAATACCAGTTCCCCGGTCTCTCCGTCCGCGCATGGACTCTGGTCGGCCGGATTCAAAACCTCCGGATAGAAATGATCCTCATATACATGAAGCCCCTTATGATGGATACAGTCCATAGCAACGCCCGGTCCTGTAATCTCACAGAGTCCATAAATATCAAACGTATTGATATTGAAAATCTCCTCAATCTTTAACCGCATCTCGTCGGTCCAGGGTTCTGCTCCGTTGATGCTTGCCTTAATCTGAAGCCGGTCAACAATCCCCGCTTCTTTCGCCGCTTCAGCCAGATACATCGCGTAAGAAGGCGTACACCCGAACGCAGTTGCTCCGAAATCTTCCATGCACATCAACTGGCGCTTGGTATTCCCGGATGACATCGGGATCGCCATTGCGCCCAGCGCCCTTGCGCCAAGGTCCAGGCCCATGCCTCCGGTGAACAGGCCGTATCCATAGCATACGTGAATACGGTCGGCCGAAGTCAGTCCGGCCATCACAAGCCCTCTTGCCACGCACTCTCCCCAGGTATCCACATCCTTTTCGGTATAAGCAGCCAGCGTAAGCTTTCCAGTGGTTCCCGAAGTTCCCTGTACTCTGGCAATCTTCTCTTTCGGAACAGCCAGAAGGCCGAACGGATAGTTATCTCTCAAATCCTCTTTTGTTGTGAACGGCAGCTTATGTATATCCTCGATTCCCTTAATATCCCCGGGTTCTACCCCAAGATCCTCCATCTTCTTACGATAGAACGGTACGTTTTCATATACGTTTTTTACCTGTTTTACAAGCTTCTCACTCTGAAGGGCGGCCATCTCGTCCCTGCCCATACATTCAATCTTTTCGTCCCTGTATTGTTCTTTCCAATCCTCTAACAAAACCTTCGCCATTTTCCTTCTCCTTATTCATCCCTCATGGTTTGGGGGTTATTTTACTTTCTACATTATTTCTGCTTACAGCAGACAATGCCAACCAGTTTTTATACCCTTCGCCTCTGTTGGCTTTTACGCTTAAGTGAGACGAAGGTTCCCAAACATGAAGGTATCCCTCTTACATTTTTTCAAAATAAACGACACCTCCTTTTTCTGTATATCTAACTGCCTCAGGCAGATAACAGCATAACTGTCCGAGCCTCTTTTCCGGCCCGCCCGTTTTTGTCCCGCATCATGAGCCGTCGTCAGACAGCCTTGACGCGCCGGCTCCTTGGCAGGTAATTCATCTGATACTCAAGCAGCCGGTGCATGCGCATAAAATATGTGTGCGGATTAAAGTTCATACCCCACGTCAAATGCCTGCTTATTAATCTCAATGGTCTTCTGGGGTACGGTTTCTTCAATTACCTGATACCACTGTTCTCTTGTGAAATCCATATGCTGCGCAGCCACGCCCAGCACGATCAGATTAAATACCTTCGGATTTCCAAGTTTTTTGGATTCTTCTGTTGCATTTACGGTATAAACCTTATAATCCTTTTTCAAAGTTTCTATAATATGTTCCGGATACTCTGCCGCTCCGATCACCACCGGCATCGGGTCAATCCTCCAGTCATTGATTACCAGCGCCCCGTCTTCCTTAAGGAAATGGGCGTACCGCAGAGCTTCCAGTCTCTCAAAGGCAATGATAACATCCGCATGCCCTTCTTCCACGATTGGCTCCGCCACCGATTCCCCATAACGGACAAATGTAACAACGCTTCCGCCTCTCTGCGCCATTCCGTGAACCTCCGAAAGCTTCACGTCGTACCCGCCTAAAATCGCAAGTCCGCCCAGAATCCGGCTGGTAAGGAGCGTCCCCTGCCCGCCTACGCCAACAATCATAATATTCTTTACTGCCATTAGTTGTCACCGTCCTTTACTAATTCAATCGCGCCGAATTTACAGAGCTTCTCACAAAGTCCGCACCCGGTACACATTGTATCGTCGATACGGATGGTTCCATCTTCTTTCTTTGTCATAGCCGGACAGCCTGGCTTCATACACATACCGCATTTCCTGCACATATCCTCGCGCGCAATATAAAGCGGCTTCTTTTCCTTACTCAGCAATACGCAGGGAGACTTGGTAATAATCACCGACACCTGGTCTTTGGCCGTCTCCTCTTTCACTGTCTGTTCGAGCCCGGCAATATCAAACGCATTCACCACTCTTACGTTGGGAACCCCCATGGCTTTACAAAGCCCTGGAATATCAACCGCATAAGCAGGATCCCCCATCAGTGTTTTTCCGGTTGCCGCATGATCCTGATGCCCTGTCATACCCGTGGTAGAATTATCCAGAATCATAACCGTTCCGGACGCATGGTTATATACCATATTTAACAGGGAATTTATGCCTGTATGTAAAAATGTAGAATCGCCGATTGCCGCAACCCAATTCCTAATATACTCTCTGCCCTTTGCCTTTTCCATGCCGTGAAGCGTAGAAATGCTTGACCCCATACACATCGTTGTGTCCACGGCGCTAAGGGGCGCCACCGCTCCCAGCGTGTAGCAGCCGATGTCCCCCGCCACATGCATCTTCAGCTTATTCAATACATGGTATACGCTCCTGTGTGGGCAACCCGGACAAAGGATCGGAGGCCTTCCCGGCGCCTCAGCCGCAACCCCCGACTCTGGATTCTCGCCAAGAATCGCCTGGCGGATCATATTGGCGCTGTACTCGCCCTGTACCGTAAATATTTCCTTGCCGATGCAGGAAATCCCCCATGCTTTTACTTGTTCCTCAATCACCGGATCTAATTCTTCTATAATATAGAGCGTCTCCACCTTAGCGGCAAATTCTTCGATCAGCTTCCTTGGCAGCGGATTCACCATGCCAAGCTTGCAGACCGACGCCTCTGGCAGCGCTTCTTTTACATACTGATAAGGAATACCGCTGGTAATCACGCCTATTTTTGTATCCTTTAACTCTACCCGGTTGATTGGATGGGCATTCGCTGCCTCGGCAAGCTCAGCGTTCCGCTTCTCAATCTCCGCATGGCGAAGCTTTGCATTCCCCGGCATCATAACCGTTCTGCGGATATCCTTTACATAGGGTTTATCTTCCGGCGTCCGTCGTTCCCCAAGCGCTACGATTCCCTGGGAATGAGCCAGCCTCGTAGTCGTGCGGTAAACAAACGGCCGGTCAAACTGTTCGCTCAGTTCAAACGCCATCTTTAAGTATTCCTTAGCCTCACTGCTGTCCGACGGCTCCACCACCGGAAGTTTTGCGGCTCTTGCCACCATTCTAGTATCCTGCTCGTTCTGGGAACTGTAAAGTCCCGGATCATCTGCAACCACAATCACCAGGCCGCCGTTCACTCCCATATAGGAAACGCTGTAAGCCGGGTCGGCCGCCACATTAAAGCCAACATGCTTCATGCAGGACATTGCCCTTGTTCCCGCCAAAGACGCTCCAACCGCCACCTCCGCGGCAACCTTCTCATTGGGAGACCACTCGCAGTATACGTCGTCTTTATATTGCACCAGATATTCGCTAATCTCGGTACTTGGTGTTCCAGGATATGCGGCAGACACTTTGACGCCTGCCTCGTATGCGCCCCTGGCAATCGCTTCATTACCGAGCATAATCACTTTCTTTGATTCTGACATCTCTTCCATCCTTTCTCCTTTGGTGATTTTTCTAAATAAAGCAATCACGTATTTAAGTATAACACAACACTTTCGCAAATTAAAGCATTAAGTTGCGAAAAATTAAATTTATTGCAATTCCGCATTGCTGTCTACTCATTTCCAAGGAGCCAGAAAACAAATCCTTATCTCTTCCATACAAATACAGGTGTCGGCGGATGATTTTTCCGATTATAATATTCATTCACAATCACCGTATATTCCTTCGGCGGCAGTTCTCTCAAATATGCCAGAAGCATCTCTTTTTCTTCAAACCCGGTATCTCCCCCGCTGTAGATGCAAAGGCTCATCATTCCGCCATGCTCCAGCAGGGAAAGCCCGGACTCTACCGCCAAAAGGCTGGTCTTCGCTTTTGTAGCAATTTCGTGATCTCCACCGGGCAGATACCCGAAATTAAAGCAGATAAGGCTGATCGACTCCTTTTTCGCATACTTCGTCATATGCTCATGCCCGTCCAGAAGCAGCCTGACATTTCCTCTGATTCCATGGCTGTCAAGAAGCTCTTTCGTATGTTCCAACGCCTGCTCCTGTATATCAAATGCAAGAACCTCTCCCTTTTCTCCCGCAAGTTCACACAATAACAGTGTGTCATGCCCATTTCCCATCGTCGCATCAATATATCGGCCGCCTTTCTTCGCCTGGGAACGGACAACCTCATGGCACCAGTGCGTAATCTGTGAATTGTCCATAATTATCCCCGCCCTTTCTCACATTGCACGTACACTGGCAGCGTTTTCCTGGTTCTGATCTCGGATACTACATTTTCATACCGGTAAATACTTAACAATATTCCCAGCAGGATATAGTTAATAATAGCTGTACTTCTTCCATATCCAAGAAACGGGCAGTAAGACGTCCCTGACAGAATCAGTCCCATATTCCCCATTATATATAGAAACAACTGTAGCAGAAACACCGTACTGCATCCCGTTCCCATAATCATCCCAAGCTGATTTTTCTGTTTCAGAGACATTTGGAAAAAGCGTATGAACAGGAGCGCAATCCCACCAGCAAGAACCACCGCCGCCAATATTCCATAAAATGCGCAAACCAGACTTAACGTATAATCGCCGGGCTGCATGATCCCTTCCGCATCTTTCACAAATTCCGCCTTTGTGCCAAGCAGCACGCTTCCGGAAAGGAGATTCCTCATCATGACTGTCGTAGAAGTAACTCCGGTTTTCAGAATAAATGGCTCTGAAAACGCATGCAAACGAGCCGCCTGATAAGGCGCTCCCCAGTATCTTATATAACAAATCCAACCATAAATGAAAATTGCCGTTCCACCCCACAATCCTGCAGCCGTCAGTATTTTCGGAACCAGAAACCAGTCCTTACAGACCGCGATTGTCAGCATAATTAGATACGTTCCCCCTAAAATCACAACAATCATCATACTGCCATCCTTCAGCGGAATCAGGAGGGATGGCATCATCCACAGTATCCCTGCTAAAATCCCGCGGTAACCCTGCCCCCGATACTGATACAGCACCGCCCCATACAGCGGCAGAAACAAAAAACATACTATACGGACTGATATTGCGCTGTTTACAAAGTAGAAATAGTTCGCTCCATTCACAGATCTCGCATAAAAGGCCAATAGGAACCCGATTCCTACGCATCCTAACACCATCAGCAGTTTTGCATGCTTCCCGATTCTGGTATAATCCAGATAACAGACCCCAATCATTACGCCCCAGCCTATCGCGTGAATCAACAAATATTTGGGTGCGCCTCCGGGTATCCAGGCCGAATATGTATTCATAGAATCCGGCATGCTGTTTGTGAGGATATATTGCAGAATAAAAGTTACCAGGCTAAGCAAGATAATGCCCCCAATGCTCTTCCAGGCCATTTTCGGCCTGTGGATTTCATCCATCCTATTCCCTGTCTCCACCGGATCCCCCATTTCACAGACCGCCGCTTCTTCCGCCTCGGAAGCTTCCATCCCCTGCGCCCGGCAATATTCTGCCTGATCCTCAATGTGCGCTGCAAGTTCCCTTCTTACGCCCTCTCTGGCCTGCTTACATCGAATCTGTTCTTCTACAATATTCAAATACTCTTCTTTCTTCATACCGGAACACCTCCTATATTCAGCACCTGTAAAATCGCCTCCGAATACGCCTTCCACTCTTCTTTCTTCTCGGCAAGCATCTGTTCTCCTCCTTTGGTCAGGCTATAATACTTTCTAATTTTACCTCCGGCCTCCTTCTCGTACACCTTTAGCATCTGCTTCTCCGTTAGGCTGTGAAGCAGCGGATACAGTGTCCCCGCTTTCAGCTCAAAAACATTCTTGGAACGCTCCCGGAGCGTCTCAATCATCTCATATCCATACATATCCTTCTCGGACAGCAGGCGAAGAAGAAGCATCGTCGTGCTTCCTGACACCAGGCTTTTATCAACTGTCATGTTTCCAACCTCCTTTTTTATATCGACTATCTATATATCTTTTCTTCATTTTATATCGGTCGTCTATATATGTCAAGTTTTTTTCATGAGCTTAGCCTATTGATTTCCGCTTCGAATTAGCGTATGATGTTACAATAAATGGGGACAGCTTCTTTTGAGCGTATTTGAAAATTACTGCCGGCAAGCGCCCGGTGCAATCTGTATAGAATCCTAGCCAAACAAAGAGCGCACCGCAGTTTGCGCGGCTGGCATTTGGCACAAAGGTACCGTAAAGCAGGATGTGCAGGGGCAGGCAGGTACAAATTTTCCAACAAACTCGATAAAGGAGCAGAATATTGTGCGGCCAGCACAATTTATTAAGGGGAGATAGATTATTATGAACGACTGTACATATTACGATTTACTTGGCGTGCCGATGGACGCCACAGATGAAGAAATTAATAGCGCCAAGAATTTTCTTGTCAAAAAACTGCATCCTGACGCTAATATAGACTGCGATTACGATACTACAACCTATATCCAGAATATACTCTATGCATATAAGATTCTCAGCAGTCCGGAGCAGCGCCGCGTCTATGACCGGCGTATCCGTAACCCAATCCGCAGAGAAACGTCCGCCGAACGCTCAGGCAGTTCCGACTATCGGGGGCCTCTGTCGCCGAACTTCGCTCCGTTCTGGGAAGCTGCCAACAAGCTAAACGAACTGGTTGCCTCCGGATTTCAAATGCTGCATGATAAATCCGCACACAGCAACCCGGTAATCCGAAAGCTGTCCGGCAGAAAAAAACCGGAGGAAGAACACGCCGAACAACTGGCGGAACTTGCAAAGGAAGCTGAGATCCATGTAAAAGTCTTAGAATCCAGCGGTATTCCGAAAAAATACTGGTGTTCCCACGCCATGAACTGGATGCTGTTCCAGTGGAGCCAGAACCGGGAATTTGCCTACGCTATGCTCTGCGTTATGTACGACAGCTATCTGGACGACAGAAAAACCGCCGCCGAAAAGAAGCAGATCCTGAACGACACTGCTCTGTTTCTCAATACCTTAGACAAAATCGTATCCTGCCGTACCCAGGCCGGTTAACTCCAGCCCCGGTATTCTTACCCTCAGCCAGATTAAGGGGACGCACGGTTTTGCACCACAGATTTGCGATTCTTGGGCGTTACTGCCTTTCAGCGTATGCCCAGCGCCCTGCAGAATCGCAAATCTAAGACGCAAAATCCAATTTATATCCAATAGGATGCGCATCTTGTGTCCCGGACGCCATATTTTGTATATAGCCTTCCCATCACTGTACGTGGAAAAACCATTCAAACACCGGATTCCCGCCATATATTCCAAAAGCCATTCCCATACATAAAAACGGACCCATTGGAAAGTGTTCTTTTCTGCCAAGCTTCCCTAACGCCAGCATGCATAATCCCCAGGCTCCTCCTAAAACGATGCCTGCCGCCGCCGATACAACCGCCGCTTTCCATCCCAGAAACAGGCCGCAGACAGCCGTAAGCTTGATATCTCCTCCTCCAATAGCTCCCGGGACTGCCAGAGCAATCACAAGAAACGGCGCGCTGACGCAAAAAAATCCTAACGCCCTGGAAAAAAACAACGGTTCCGGCTCGAGCAAGCAGGCTGTGGCTGCAAGGCCCAACATCAAAAGCTGCCATTGATCTGCTATTTTCATATCCCGCATATCCTGGCGCCCCGCCAGAATAAGCACGGTCAGAAACGAAATATCCAAAACGGCCGCGGGAAAAATTACTGAAACGCTTCCCATACCGCCGCCTGCAAAAAATGCAGACAGCATGAGAACTAGATATATCCCATCGTACTTTTTCATCTTTACCTTTCTGCCGCTAAATAATGTTAGCGGAAGCGGAAAACTATGGGAGCGCAGATCAGTAAAAGCCGCAGCAAACATTCCAAACTGAAACAGAGCCAAATTTGTAATATTCCTTGTGATTCCTCCTTTCGCTCCTCCGGAGAAAAGCGCCTTCCAGGCATATGGAGGCGAAACTGTCTTGTCTCTCTGGTTCCCATAATGATATTATATCAGCAAACAATTGGAAATGCAATCGAAACATTAAGAACTCATATGTCGTTGTTAGCTTTGGGGTTACTGTTCATACATCACCTACCGGACGCGGACTGAATCAGGAGCACGCTTCGCGATGCACAGAAATCGCAAAAAGATGCGATTCCGCGCTGAAAAACTCGGGATTTCCGCACAAAATGTACGGAAACACCTCGCGGAACAATGGGGTGCGAACGGTAACTAGCTTTGCATCATAATAAATGTTGCATACTATGAAACAGCAGATTCAACCTGTGTCCTCTTACATGGAGTCAAACTGTAACTTATGCCTTTTTTCTGTTATTATAAAGAAACATTACCACTGCCATCGTACAGATTACCGCATACCCCAGCCAACTCAAGGCATCGGGTATCTGTCCAAAAACAGCAAAACCCAGTCCCGCCGCAAAAATCACCTGCGAATAATCATATACCGATATCTCCCTGGCCGGAGCATAACTATAAGCCGCTGTAATTGTAAACTGCCCGCCTGCCGCCGCCAGTCCGGCGCCCAACAGCATCAAAAGCTGTTCCGCCGACATATGATGATAGCCAAAGACTAGAAACGGCAGCGTAGCCAGACAGGAAAATCCGGAAAAAAAGCAAACGATCAAGGCTCCCTTTTCGCCGTGCAGCGTGGCCTTCCGCACGTAGGTATATGCAATTCCCGCTCCAAGCCCGCCAACCAGTCCTGCCAAGGACGGCACAAGCGCCATATTGGAAAAGGTTGGCTTAATCACCAGGAGGCTTCCTAAAAAAGCCCCTGCCACGCACAGCCCCTGTGGAATATCCACCTTTTCCTTCAGTACAAAATAGCTGCAGAGTACCGCAAAAAACGGCGACATTTTATTCAGCATGGAAGCATCCGACAGAACCAGGCGGTCAATGGCATAGTAATTACACAAGATGCCAACCGTTCCGCAGGCCGAACGGATCAGCAAGTATTTTAGATTCTCTTTCCTGCACCGGAAAGGAATCCTACTCTTCTTCATCATAACCAGGGCAAATACGAGAGCCACCACATTTCTAAAAAAGCTCTTTTGAATGGAAGGCAGATCTCCCGCCGCCCTTACAAATACGTTCATGAGAGTAAAGCAAAAGGCCGAACACACAATATAAATAATTCCTTTATACCGTTTATTTTCCACACCAAACACCTCAACGATTCCATTATTCTTAAGCCGCTCTTCCCTCCCTATTATAAGTCAAACAGGCTAAGCTGATTACTTTCCGGCAGATTTCCAAAAATTCCCAGTCCATTCATCAAGT
This sequence comes from uncultured Dorea sp., assembly GCA_910588745.1. Lineage (GTDB taxonomy): Bacteria > Bacillota > Clostridia > Lachnospirales > Lachnospiraceae > Claveliimonas. The sequence continues at coordinate 50,042 of CAJURK010000012.1, forward strand.
CAATCACCGTCTTGCTGACTTTGGTGCGCTGACGAAAATCATCCCGGGACAGATAGGGGCCGTCCACCGCCGCCGCTTCCACTGCTTCAGCCGCTATCGCCCCCATCCCTTCAATACTGGAAAAAGGCGGCAGAAGTTTTCCATCTACAATCTCAAACCGGGACGCTTTCGACCGATACAAATCAATCGGGAGAAATTCAAAGCCTCTGGCGTACATTTCCTGTACAATCTTCATATCCTTTAAGGTATCCTGCTCCTTTTTCGATAATAGTTCCTTATTCTGGTACTCATTGATATGAAAGTTTAACTGCTCCTTCCCCTGGCACATCAGCTCATAAGAAAACGCGTCCGCGCGAATTCCGAAATAAGCCGCATAGTACGCCAGCGGATAATTAATCTTGCAGTAAGCAATCCGGTAGGCCATCATAACATAAGCCGCCGCATGAGCTTTCGGGAACATATATTTAATTTTCTCGCAAGACCAGATATACCAGTCCGGTACTCCGTGCTTCGCCATGTCCTCCTTAAACTGGGGCCACTCCTTACATTTCCCCTTGGCCACCGCGCCTTTACGCACGCGCTCCATAATGGTAAAAGATTCCTCGCTGTCCATCCCCTTATTGATTAAATAGGTCATAATATCATCACGGGTACAGATTGCCGTGGAAATCGTAGCTTTGCCGCTGCGGATCAGCTCCTGGGCATTATTCAGCCACACATCCGTACCGTGGGACAGTCCTGAAATACGGATTAGATCGGACAATGTCTGGGGTTTGGTATCCATAACCATCTGAATTACAAAATCTGTGCCGAATTCCGGGATCCCCATACATCCCACCGGACACCCTCCGATATCCGAAGGTTTGATCCCCAGCGCCTTTGTACTTTGAAACAAGGACATTACCCCCGGATCGTCCAAAGGGATGTCTGTCGCAACAAAACGTCGGTCTGTTTCATTATATTCATTATCCATGGCAGGGGAACTGATATATTCCTCCAGTGTTTTAATCATGGTAGGATCATCGTGTCCCAAAATATCCAGCTTCAACAAGTTATGGTCGATGGAATGATAATCAAAATGCGTGGTTACAATATCCGTAGACATATCGTTTGCCGGATGCTGCACCGGCGTAAAAGAATTGATATCCTCCCCCAGAGGAAGTACGATAATTCCTCCCGGATGCTGTCCGGTACTCCTTCGGATTCCGGTACATCCCTGCACGATCCGGTCGATCTCGCAAATCCTCTTTCTCGCGTTCCGCTCTTCATAATAATTTTTGACAAATCCAAACGCGGTTTTATCCGCAAGAGTACCGATGGTTCCCGCCCGATAAGTCTGCCCGTCGCCAAAAATAACCTCGGTATACTTATGTGCGTTACTCTGGTAATCGCCGGAAAAATTCAAATCGATATCCGGCTCCTTATTCCCTTTAAATCCCAGGAACGTCTCAAAAGGAATATCAAACCCCGCTTTCACAAGGGGCGCGCCGCACTCCGGACAGGCCTTATCCGGCATATCCATCCCACAGCCTCCCGCATAGCTCCGTACTTCCTTGGAATCAAAGTCGCTGTAGTGGCATTTCCCGCAGTAATAGTGGGGACTCAACGGATTCACCTCCGTAATCCCCGCCATTGTCGCCACAAAAGAAGAGCCTACCGATCCCCGCGACCCCACCAGGTAACCGTCCTCATTGGATTTCCACACCAGCTTCTGGGCAATAATATACATCACCGCAAATCCGTTGGAAATAATCGAATTTAGTTCTCGCTCCAGCCGCTCCGTTACCACTTCCGGAAGTTTATCTCCATACATTTCATGAGCTTTTTTATAGCAAATTTCCCGCAGGGTTTTATCCGAATCCGGAATCACCGGAGGACATTTATCCGGCCGTACCGGGGAAATTTTCTCCACCCAATCGGCAATCATATTAGGATTGTCAATCACAATTTCATGAGCCTTCTCGGATCCCAGATACTCGAACTCTTCCAGCATCTCTTCCGTTGTCCTCAGATACAGAGGCGCCTGTTCATCCGCGTCCGTAAAACCTTTCCCCGCCATAATAATCCGACGGTACACCTCGTCCTCCGGATTTAAGAAATGCACGTCGCAGGTAGCCACCACCGGCTTATGGAACTTTTCCCCAAGCTCAATGATCTTCCGGTTAATATCCTTTAAATCCTCTTCATCCTTCACCTTGGAAATACGCTCGCTGGCAATCATAAAACGGTTGTTTCCCAAAGGCTGAATTTCCAGATAATCATAATAATTCACAATCCGCGCAATCCGTTCCTCGGACTTATCGTTTAAGATTGCCTGGTAAAGTTCTCCCGCCTCGCAGGCGCTTCCAAGAATCAGTCCTTCTCTGTATTTGGAAAATTCGCTCTTGGGAATCCTGGGCCTTCGTCCAAAATACTGGGTATGAGCCTTGGATATAAGGGTATACAGATTTGTCCTGCCAATATCATTTCTGGCAAGGATAATCGCATGGTACGTAGGAAGCTTCCTGACCGCGTCCACGTTGCTGGCGCCAAAGTGATTCAGCCCTTTTAAGTCATGGATATCCCGCTCTTTTAACATCTTGATAAATTTCACAAAAATTTCAGCCGTAGCCCCTGCGTCGTCTACCGCACGGTGGTGGTTTTCCAAAGAAATATTCAAAGCCTTCGCCACAATGTTCAGCTTGAACTTGGCAAGCGTCGGCATCAAAATCCGAGCCATAGCCACCGTATCCACCGAAGTCAGATCCGGCGTCAAATCCAGGTAACGCATATTCTGTTCAATAAAGCCCACATCAAACCCGGCATTGTGCGCAACCAGCGCAGCCCCTTTTGAAAACGCAAGAAACTGCGGCAGAACCGTCTCAATATCCGGCGCGTCCATTACCATGCTGTCGTTGATGCCGGTAAGCTGGGTAATCCGAAAAGGAATCGGAATTTTGGGATTCACAAAGGTGCTGAAACGCTCTGTAATCTGCCCTTTCTCAACTTTTACCGCACCAATCTCGATAATTCGGTCAGAAATCGGACTAAACCCCGTAGTCTCTAAGTCGAATACCACGAACGTATCTTCCAATGTCTGCCCCTTTTCATTCACTGCCACGTCTTTCAAGTCATCCACTAGATATGCCTCTACCCCATAGATAATCTTGAACGGATCGTCTTTGTCCAAACGCTCGATATAATGATTCGCATCCGTAAATGCCTGTACCACTCCATGATCCGTAATGGCGATAGCCTTATGCCCCCAATCATGGGCGCGCTTTACAATATCAGTCACCTCGGACACTCCGTCCATATCGCTCATCTTTGTATGGCAGTGAAGCTCTACCCGCTTTTCCGGATAGGTATCTTTTCTTGATATGGTAAAATCCGTAATTTTCCGTATTCCGGCCACGGAACCGATGGTAAGCTGCCCGTCAAATTTGTCGATGGTAGTCACTCCTTTGATTTTCAAAAACGCGCCCTGCTTAATTTCGCCTAAAAGCTCTGGAAGCTGCTCGTTTCTCACAAACATTTTTACCATAATCGTATCTGTAAAATCCGTCACAGCATACATAAGAATCGTCTTTTCGTTCCGAATCTCTCTCGTATCAAAGCTTATCACCTTGCCTCGAATGGTAATCTCTCCCATCTCTCCCGCAACCGTATTCAACTCAATCGGAGCGTCGTCAAAATCCCGTCCGAATATCATGTTCGGATCGTCTGATTTTCGGAAACCTCCGCCTGCCCCGGCAGGTTTCCCGGACTGCCTTCCAAATCCATAATTTCTTCCGGAAGCCTCCTTTTTCCCCTGTATGCCGGAAACCGGCTTCTCCTGCTTATCCGTTCTTTTCTCCCGGTCTGCGCCGGCCTTAGAAGCCGCGCCCGCTTTTTGCAGTTCTTTTTTATCAGCTTCTGCCTGTTCTTTTTCTTGGCGCTGCCTGCCCAGCGCCTGGTTGCGTTCCATAATAGCCGCAACTTCCTGCTGCAGGCGAAGTTCGTTGAATTTCAGCTTGCTTTCCTTTGGCTGTTCGTACGTCACCCGCACTTCAATGGGTACATGGAACCGCTCTTCAAACATATTCCGAAGCATCCCAACCAGCGATTCCTTTTTCCCCTTTGCAACCACCGAATCCAGAAGCTTTAAGCATAAAATATTGCCGTTTTCAAAGCTGTAGGACGCCGTTTTCAGCATATTGCACTCCACCCTGCTCTTCCGGCAAATTTCCAGAAGCATGCTGTCGTAATACTCCCGCATCAAATTCTCCGGCGTATACTGTTCTGACAGCCCATAGCTTTCCACTATCGCAATCGAAATAGAATTTCGGGCAAACAACTGCTCTTTTATGGCATTTTCCGCCGAATAGATGTACCGCTTCTGTATCAGATGCTTAGAAAAAATATGGACGTTCAGATAATCTCTCTTACTGTTCGTGGCAACCTTCTCCACCTCCACGCCAGCAAACTGCATGCTCAATTCATCGTTCATTTTTAGGGTCGGAAACACCTCGAAAAACGCTTTGCTCATTTCTATCACAACTCCTATCCCAATCTATCGTACTCCAATTCTTCCTGACGCTTTACCTGGTAAAACACATTCTTATGAAAAGACAAAGAAAGCCCTCTACCAACACTGTCTTAAACATGGTAGAGGGATTGGCCCATACTTCTTTATTATTCTTTCACAAACAGCATCTGCTCCCCATATTCCCGCTCTGTCAAGGTCAGCTCTTCCTGGTCGATACTGTAATCAAAGGTCGTTAGAAGCGAGCTGGCCGCGCTCTCTAACATCTCGCCGGTAATCTGCCCATCCGAATCCTTCACCGCTTTTTCCTTCGCAGACTCATCCATCTTAATACTGATCGTCTTCTCGTCCTTATCAATGCTGTAATCCAGCGTCATCTTAATGCCTTCTCCCTCCAATGCTTCCGGAATACTAACCGTCAGAGAATTACTTCCTTTGATGCTCACTACCATATCGGAGTCTTCATTTCTCCAGGTACCCTCCAATGGGTTTGCCCGAAACATCTTCACCAGAAAAAATGATGCAATCACAACAACCAATACCGAAGATACCGTTATTACAATCCGCCACAGCCTGCTTCTTTTTAATTCTTCTTCTTTCGATAACATCAATCCATTCCTCTCAATTTCATTCTTTCCGCTATCCGCAAAACGAACGTATCCTTCTCTTATTATACTCAGCCTTTTCATAAATTATAGTTTTTTTATTGTTAGCTGTCAACCATCAGTCAAAAGAGTTACAGCGTCTCACACAAGCACAAATTGTAATATCATTGTGCTTTTCTGACACTTTTTGTTTTTAATTTGCTGATTTTTGACACATTTTGTCCCAATTGACGGCACAATTGGTAAAATATGGAATATGCATAAATTATAACAGGAGGTAGGAACATGTCCCTTTCACAAAAACTAAAACTTCTCCGCGCCGAACACAATATGACACAGGAACAGCTTGCCGCACAGATCAATGTTGCAAGAGCCACCATCTCCGGGTATGAAACAAGAAACCGTCAGCCTTCCCACGAGAAGCTGACATCCATTGCCGAAACTTTTCATGTATCTGTCGATTATCTTCTGGATAATGAAGAATCTTTCCCCGCGGCAGAATTCTCGCTACTGCAGGAACGTCTGCTGGACGAAGAAGTATTTACGCTGTACAAGGATCTGTCCAGAACTTCTAAGGAAGACATTTATAAACATGTCCGTCTGCTGACGCTGTGGGAAAATCAGAAACGTTACCTGCTTCCGTAAGAGCCTCGGAAGCCTCCTTTTTGTCCGCAAAAAACAACCGGCTACCGTCCCGTAAAACGTTCATATACATACGTATTCGCTTCTATTTCCTGACTGTCGTCCAGAGGCAGAAGCTGGCTTGTCCCATACTTCCTTTCCAGCGCCTTTGCAATCAGCCAGTCGCAGACTTGGGGATTTTTCGGAAGAAGCGGCCCGTGCAGATACGTTCCTATCATATTCTTATATACCACGCCTTCATAACCGCTCTCTCCATCGTTGCCCGCTCCATAAAGCACTTTTCCAAATGGCTGATTCCCATTGATATAGGTGCGTCCGCCGTGGTTTTCAAAGCCTACCACCGGCATGGCTGTCAGCTCGCTCTGCAGGACAATATTACTAATCAAGCGCCCTTCCCCCTGTTCCGTATACAAGTCCACCAGATCCAGCCCCTGAATCGTTCCTTCTTCCGTCTTATAATATTTGCCTAAAAGCTGATAGCCTCCGCACACGGCGATCACAACGCCATAATCCTCGACATATGCCTTAAAATCTTCCCGAATTTCCTGCAGTTTCTGACAGACAATTCTCTGTTCCCTGTCAGAACCGCCTCCTAACAGTACGATATCAAGCTGCGCAAAATCAATCCTATCCCCTAGATTATACTCTACAGTCTCTGCCTCAATACCTCTCCATTTGCAGCGCTGCATCATGCAGGCAATATTTCCTCTGTCCCCATAAAGGTTCAAAAGATCCGGATACAAATGCCCGATTCTAATCTTTCTTATATCCTCCATCACTTTTGTCCCTCCATTTTCTTCAAAACCATCCTGGTGCTAAACAGCGCCGTATAATTTACCAGAACATACAGATTGCCGCATCCCTTCTCAATGCATTCATGAATCGCCTTGGTCACATCCTCTTCCAATACGGACGGAATATCCACGTATTTCAGCCGCAGGCGCATATCCTGGCAGCGAATGCCGCTAACTATAATAGAATTCGCGTTCGTATCCTTAAACCGGTCAAAATCCACGTCCCAAAGCCAGGAAATATCGGTTCCGTCCTGCGCGTTATCATTAATCACAATAATTACGTCTTTCGGCGTACTATCCTGCATAACTGCGGAAATATTCTGATTAAACCCGGCAGGATTTTTAGCAAGATTCAGAACAACCTTCGTTCCCCTGATATGAAATTCCTCCATACGTCCATTCTCCGGATTAAATTCTTCTAGCATCCGGCAAAAATGTACCGCGTCAATCCCGGCGCTCCTAATAGCGGCATAAGCCGCAAGAATATTATATACATTATAAAAACCCTTGTAATTCGCCGAAATCCTTCGGTTCTCCACCGTAAATGACAGCCCGTCCCCCAACTGAATTTCAGAAGCGTCAAAATCAATCGCAGGACGTTTGAAATCGCAGGCTGTACAGGCATAGTCCCCCAACTGGCTGTAATGATAAAAATTGTAGCGCATCATCGCGCCGCATTTCTTACAGAACCGTCCTTCCCTGATTTCCCGAGAGTCCTTATCTTCCACTACCTGCTCGCTGATTCCGTAAGCAATATATGGATTCCCTGTATCCATGGCAAGAAACGAGGACAACGCGTCATCCCCGTTCACAATTACCGTCATATCCGGAGCCGTCTGTATCACTTCTTTCAAGAGATTCATGGTAATATCAATCTCCCCATAACGGTCAAGCTGATCCCGGAACAGGTTTGTCAGCACCATATAATCCGGTTTGAAATACGGGAATACACGCTTGGTAGACGCCTCGTCAATCTCAATACTGGCACAGTCCGCATCCAGATTCCCGCTCCATCCGGCCGCAAGCGCAAATGCCGCCGCCACGCCGTTTAACATATTAGAACCGGTGTGGTTGCAGACCACCTTCTTCCCTTCCGCCTCTAAAGCCGCGCACAGCATATTATTCGTAGTCGTCTTTCCGTTCGTCCCACATACAATAAAAATATGTTCTCTCACCTGGCCTGCAAGCTCAGACAGGATATTGGGACAGATCTTCAGCGCAATCCTTCCCGCCCAGGTTACGCCCTGCCTGTGAAAAACATGCACGCTTACCTTCTCCGCACATTTGGCAGCCCAGACTGCCAGTATTCTTCGTAACTTCATACTCTTTTCCTCATTATCTACGGATGGCTTTCCGTTACTTGAAATACATCCGGTAATCTTTCATTACAATTCGTACATCTGTACAACTTGTTATTCTATCTATCAAATTTTACTTGATTCACAGGAACAAGTCAACCTGCCCTTTTTGTTATATTTTTCACAAAAAAGTCGTGAAAAATCCCTAAAAAATTGTATTTTATTCATATTTACAAGGTTGCTTTCCTATGCTAAAATACTAACAGAAATGAGATAGACAAATATTTAACAACAAATATCGGCGTCTAAGGACGCATGATTCTGACAGTCAACCATACTACATGTTGGAATCATTAATCCTTTTATTCATACAATAGAATCCTTTTAAACAGACACTCCGGCCATTCCTCTCGGCTGGAGCGTTTGCTTTTTACGGCTTTCTATCCTGATATTCTCTTCTATACTAATTTTTCCAGAAGGGCTGTACAGCCCTCTTTTACATCCTCATAAGTCCGGTCAAAGTTCCCCGTGTACCAGGGATCCGCAATATCCCTTTCTTTCCCGGCAAATTCCAGAAGTTTATGAATCTTGCCGTCCTTATCGCCGCCGGCAATCCGGTTCATATTCCTGATATTCGCCGCATCCATACCGATCAGATAATCATACTGGCTATAATCCTGGCGCGTCATCTGCCTTGCACGGTGATGCAGCACCGGAAAGCCGATCTCATTCAGCTTGCGAACCGTTCCATAATGAGGGCCGTTCCCAATCTCTTCCCGGCTGGTAGCTGCTGAATCAATCTGAAATTCACTTTGTTTTCCACATTTATTCACCATGTCCTGGAATACAAATTGAGCCATGGTGCTTCTGCACACGTTGCCGTGGCAGACGAATAAAATTTTTATCATATCTTTTATATCCCTTCATAAG
>CAJURK010000013.1 GCA_910588745.1 uncultured Dorea sp.
GTCATCAAACATACGAATATACATATCCATCTGCCCGATATCCTGATGCGTCAGTTTATGGCTTTTCAGGTCTATCAGCACAAAGCACTTTAAAATATAATTATAAAACACCAAATAGAAATCTGATGTTTCGGTGCATATGTGCATCTGCCTATCTACAAAGCAAAATCCTTTACCCATTTCCAGCAAAAATTTCTGCAAATGGCTGATAATTGCACTTTCAACATCTTTTTCAATGATTGATTTTATCAGGATTGCTGATACCCATAATTCTTTTGAAAATGTCAAATATAAACTGTCTACAATTTCTGATAGTTGCAACAGAAAAACCCGAACCATATTCACCCGAAAGTTCTTGCGCCAATCTCTTTATCAGATATGATCCATATTTTGCCTTAGATGCTCCTTTTTGCTCTTGTTCAACAATTCTCTCTCCAATATCCCAATAAGCATAAGTCATAATATCATTAACTGCCGCGTAGGCTGTATTTTTTGCATGTGTTTACCCAATACTACACAACATTCGACAAAGGCAAACTGCTGATATTGAGCATCTATCTCCTCCGCACTTTTAAGAAAATCATCTGACTTCTTTGCACAATCGGACACTTACCACATTTGCTGACTATGATACTGCTGTTGCATTTGCTGCAGTTGAGCCTGTATTTGTTGCTGGTTAAAAATATTGTATATCTGATTATGATTGAACATTTTAGCACCTCTTTCATAACAATAAAGTTCTATCTATTTAACTACTGCTTTCATTCGCTGTTTCCCTCCAAATATATTTCACATTATATCACTGTATCGTTGTGTTTCCCACTGTTTTTATGTTATTTATCACATCTTTCTTGTAATAAAAAATCCTCGCAGGCCTTGATATTTCAAGACTTGCGAGGATTTTACTTCTATTCTATTTCTCACATTTCCAGATATCTTTATTGTATTCCTCTATCGTCCGGTCGGACGAGAAGAATCCCGCGTTGCTGATGTTATAAAGCATCTTCTTTGCCCAGGCCTCTCTGTCCGCATAATCCTTGAGAGCCTGCTCCTTCTTCTCAATATAATCGTCCAGGTCAAGGAACGTCATGAACCAGTCTTTATTCAGCAGCTCGTTTTTCAACCTTGTCAGATGCTCTATACTTCCGAGCTTTTGAAGTTCCGGCCCGTCGATAAAGTCTACCGTCTCTTTTACGATTGGATTTGTCTTATAGTAATCCTTAGATACATAATCAGCCTTATCGTAATGCGCGATGACTTCATCACTTTGCGCTCCAAAAATATAGATGTTCTCATCCCCTACAAACTGATGGATCTCTACGTTGGCTCCATCCTCCGTTCCCAGCGTTACGGCTCCGTTCAGCATAAATTTCATATTGCCGGTACCGCTCGCCTCCTTGGATGCAAGGGAAATCTGCTCTGAAATATCACATGCCGGAATCAGCTTCTCCGCCAGCGTAACGTTATAATTCTCTACCATAACAACGTTCAGGTACGGGCTTACCTCAGGGTCGTTGTTAACCAGATCCTGCAGGCAGAGGATCAGATGAATGATATCTTTGGCAATGATATATGCCGGAGCCGCTTTTGCGCCGAAAATAACCGTAATCGGCGTCTCCGGGCGCTCTCCTTTTTTAATCTGGAGATATTTATAAATCACATACAGCGCGTTTAACTGCTGACGCTTGTACTCATGAAGGCGCTTTATCTGGATATCGAAAATGGAATTCTCGTTCAGTTCTATCCCATGTGTTTCTTTCAGATACTCCTTCAGCAAATGCTTATTCTCCTGCTTGATCTTGAGCAGGGCGTCCAGCACTTCCTTATTGTCCGCAAACGCTTCCAGCTTCTTAAGCTCCATAGCGTCCTTATAGAATCCTTCCCCGATCCATTCTGTAAGCCCTTCTGTAAGCGTCGGATTACAGTACATAAGCCATCTGCGGAATGTGATTCCGTTGGTCTTATTATTAAATTTTTCCGGGTAAATTTTATAAAAATGATTCAGTTCGGAGTTCTTCAAGATTTCCGTATGCAGGTAAGCAACTCCATTGACGCTGCATCCATAATGGATATCAATGTGCGCCATATGGACGACATCATTCCGGTCAATGATGGCTACTCTTTCATCTTCAAATCTTCTCCGGATCCTGTCGTCTAAGATTTCGATAATCGGCACAAGCTGCGGCACCACCTCTTTCAGGTAGTGAATCGGCCATTTCTCCAGAGCCTCGGCCAGAATCGTGTGATTCGTATATGCGCAGGTCTTTTTCACAACTTCAATCGCAGCGTCCATGGTCAGGCCGCGTTCCATCAGAAGACGGATCAGCTCAGGAATAATCATCGTCGGATGGGTATCGTTGATCTGAATAACCGCGTACTCATCCAAATCATAGAGGCTGCTTCCCTTTGCCGTACACTCGTCTAAAATAAGCTGCGCTCCATTGCTTACCATAAAATACTGCTGATATATCCGAAGCTTCCTTCCTTCCTCGTCGCTGTCGTCCGGATATAAGAACAAGGTCAGGTTCTTTGCAATGTCATCTTTATCAAAATCAATGCCATCCTTCACAATTCCCTCGTCCGCAGAATCCACATCAAACAGCCGCAGCTTATTGGTGCGGTTCTCATATCCTGTCACAGCAATTTCATACATTCTGGACTGAAGTGTAAGCTTCCCGAACTGTACCGGATAAGAAACATTCGTCTTTTTCAGCCAAGATTCCGGCTGAATCCATGGATTCGGCGTCTCTTTCTGAAGCCGCTTTTCAAACCCCTGTTTAAACAGCCCAAGATGGTAATTTAATCCAATACCCTCTCCACTGTATCCAAGGGTAGCAATCGAATCCAGGAAACAGGCCGCAAGCCTTCCAAGACCTCCGTTTCCGAGAGAAGGCTCCGCCTCCAGCTCCTCAATCTCACAGATATCCTTCCCATTCTTTGCAAGGAAATCCTTGACCTCTTGATAGATACCAAGATTAATCATATTATTAGACAGCAGCTTCCCAATCAAAAATTCCGCCGACACATAATAGATCTTCTTCTTTCCCTCATTGCCGGCCTTCTTCTCTGCCATCTCCTGCACAAGCCCCAGCAGCGCTCCGTAAATCTCCTCGTTGCTGCAGACCTTCACATCCTTCCCCAACCGGGAAACCAACGCCTCTTCTATCATCATAAACTCCTTTCTTCTTGCACTTTAACCTTGTTTTATTGTACAATCCTATCACAAACACTTACCATACATCCATATACAATTTTTACAAAAATTATTGTAAAAATTCGTGCCATCCGGCCATTTTTGCAGATTACCCATACATAATGAAAGGAACTTCCGCACTATGAAACTATCCTCCGGCCACACCAGCACCAAATACGAAAACAAACAGCATGGGAGCAGCGGCTTCCCATACGCCGTCTACCGCTCGCTGATTCCCGACATTATGCATTCCTATCCCCTCCACTGGCATAATGAAATGGAAATCACCTATATTCTAAAAGGTTCCTGCCTGATATCGGTAAACGGAACCCCCATACGTGCCCAGGCCGGGGATATTATCCTCATTCTGCCGAACCAGCTCCACTCCATCGACCAGAACGAGGACTGCCGCGCAGAATATTATACCTTTGTATTTGACCTGCAGCTTCTCGGTCAGGATTCGCCCTCTGACGCCTGTTTCTGCAAATATTTAAAGCCTTATCTGGACGGCGGCGCCGTACTTCCTTTCCGGCTTCCTTACGAACACGCAGACTGCCCGCCTATCCGGCAGAGCTTAGAAGGGCTTCTGAAATTGGAAACTCCCGAACAGCAAAAAAACTTGGTATGTGGAAAAGAACTGCGCATTAAATCCGGCCTGTTTTCCCTGTTCAGCCTTCTTGAACCATTCCGTCAAAATACGGATTCGGACAATGGTTCTCTTTACCAGCTTGCCCAGATTCAGAAGATGAAAGCGCTGCTCCGGTTCATCAGCGCGAATTATATGACTCCCCTGACTCTGCGGGAAGCCGCTGCTTTCTGCGGCTACAGCGCGTCCTACTTTATGAAATTTTTTAAATCATTTACCAGTTCAACCTTTGTAGAATACTTAAATCACTACCGTCTGGAAAAGGCCGGCGAACTGCTGCGCGAAACCACACTGTCAATCCTTGAAATATCAGAGCAGGTGGGCTTTGAAAACCACTCTTATTTTATCCGGATTTTCAAGCGTCAGTACGGGATTACTCCAAGGAAATACCGTCTCCTGCATAAAGACCCCGGCGCTCTTTAAAGCAAATCTTCGCAATCGTCCGTCCGGCTTAAAGCAAAACGCGGACTTATAAAACATCATATTCTTTACAAATTTGAAAAATTATGGCATATTATAACACATGCCACCCGCAAACATTCCAAAGGTAAGAACATTATGAAAAAAGTAGTTTTATTTTTCCTCAAACCTCTGTCTTTTCTGCCCGCGCTGTTTATGATGTACGCCATCTACAGTTTTTCCGCGCAGACCGGAGAGGTTTCCGGTAATCTGAGTTATACAGTCAGTTATAAAATTGTAGAGATTGGAGACCAGGCGCTGGATATCGGCCTTCAGGAAGACCAGATCAGTTATTATGCAGGCCGAATTGAATATCCGGTGCGCAAGCTTGCACATATGACCGAATATTTCCTTCTGGCCGTAGCCGTTTCCTTTCCGTTTTATGTATATGGTCTGCGCGGCTTCCCTCTTATGCTGGTTGCCGGCCTGATCTGCGTAGGTTTCGCCGCCGGAGACGAATACCACCAATCCTTTGTGGCCGGACGCGGTCCTTCCAAAAAAGACGTCATGATCGACAGTATCGGCGTCTTCGCAGGAATTATCACCGTCCGGATTATCTGCTGGACGTTCCTGGCGCCTTTCCGCATTGCCAAGCGTTTAGAAAGACGCGCCAGAAGAAAAGAAATGTCCCGCCGCCGTTCCGGAACATTCTAAAACGTCAGAATGTTTCCGGAATATCCAATCAATAAACCAGATCTGTCTTCCGGACAGTCACCTTTCTCCAGTCTTTTTCAGGAACACAACTTCCGGAAATTCCATCGTCGTCATAAAACACATACTCTACAGGCTCTTCCACAAAGCCAATCCACTTGATATCGGCTTCTGCAAGATCCGCTGTGGTCAGAACCTCATTTTCCAAAACCGCGAGAGGAAGCACGTGGTTCTTCTTTACAAAAATTACAAGTTCGTTCAGCTCCATTCCTATATAATGGCAGCCTTTTTCTATCACCTGGCTCGTCAAGTCTTCCAGAGAACGCATCCGTATCATACGCATTTCTTCCGGCAGATACACGTACCGCCCTTTCGCATTCTGCACATAAACCGGCGCAATCATAACGCTTTCTCCTACCATGAGCTGATCTTCCACCTGATATGCAAAAGAATCCTCCGGATAGTCAAACGCCACCGGCCTAAAATACATCTCATCCTTTAAGGCCGCTTTCATATATTCGCTGTAAATGTAAGGAACCAATCCATAACGCATCCGAATGATATTCCGGAAATCCTCAATATGCTCAAACTGATATACCTCCTGCCGCCTGGTTCCCTTCGCCGAATGATTGCGCATCAGCGGCGTAAACATCGCTGCTTCCAGCCAGCGCATCAGCAGGTCTTCGGTTGTATCACTGGCAAATCCGCCAATATCCGAACCGGTATACAGGATTCCGCACATATTTAGGGACGGCATCTGCTGTATGCTCAGCAGAATATGGCTCCACCAGGATTCATTATCGCCCGTCCAGATACCGCCATACCGATGCATTCCCGTGTAGGAAGATCTGGAAAACAGTAACGTCCTCTTATCCGGCGCAATCCGGCCGAACGCCTCCGCCGCCGCCCTGGTCATATTGAAACCATAAAGATTATGTACCTTATCATGGCGCAGTTTTACCCCGTCCACATTATGGTAAAAGCTCTTGTAATCCTCCTGGTTATTCGCCAACCCCGCTACGATCCCCGTCAGATGGAAATAAGAATCAATATCCAGATTCTCATCCTTCAGGGAAATCACTTCTTCCATTACTTTTTTCAAGTTCTTTTCGGAATAAAAGATGGCCGGTTCATTCATATCATTCCAGAAACCGTCGATTCCCTGCTCCATCAAAATCTCATACTTTCCGCCGAACCACGCTCTCGCTTCCGGGTTCAATACATCCGGAAAATGCACCCTGCCCGGCCATACCGCCGCCACAAAGTCCTCTCCGTTTTCATCCTTACAGAAGTAGTGATTCCGAACGCCTTCCTCATATACCGGATAGCCTTTTTCAATCTTCACTCCCGCGTCGATAATCGGTACCAGATGTACGCCCCGCCCCTTCATCTCGCCTACGAAGCTTTTGAACTCCGGAAATTTCTTCTCGTCTACCGTAAAATCCTTATAGGCCTCCATATAATCAATATCCAGATATACTGCTTCCAGTGGGATTCCCCGGTCGTGGTGTCCTTTGACTACCTCTCTTACGTCCTCTTCATTCTGATACCCCCACCGTGACTGCTGATAGCCAAACGCCCACTTCGGAGGCAGGTAGCTTTGCCCAATTAGTCTGCGGAACTGTTTTACAATTTCTTTCATCCCCTCCCCTTCAATCACATAGATCACACAGTCGCCGCCTGCCTGAATCACGAGCTGATCCCGCTTCGTCTCGCCCACGTCAAACACCACTTTCCCCGGATCATCCACAAAAATGCCAAAAGACCTGCTGCCGTCCGGGTTTTCTTTCTGATTCCTGCGGTTCAGCACTAGAAAATTATGGGCGCCGTACAGGGAATGTCTGCTCTCGATATGAATCGAATCATCCTCTGCATAGCTGATATAGGAAAATCCCCGCTTGTTTATTCCGCGAACCTGCTCCCCCAACCCATAGACCACGTCCTCTTCTTCCATCCTGCAGCACAGACGAATACCGTCCGATTCCGTAAGCTCCATCACTGAGAATTCCTCCTGGCTCTCAGGAATATCCAATACAACTGCGTCCGTATTCACCGGCTGTCCAAATACATATTTTTGAATCATGCCCTTTTCCTCCTGATCAATAAAAATTATGCTATATCCGCATTATACTATAGGCTGCCGCAGAATACTTGCAGAATATTTCTCAAAAATAGTACAATATCATCTTTCCTATATAATCACGAATGTAAATATACCTTATTAATCCTTCCCTGCAGTCCGCTGCCCAATCCATATACGACGCTGCTGATTACATACTCTCCTTGATTCACAAAGACTTCAATAAGATTCGGCGTTACATAAATATCCAGTCCATACCGTCCGCTCAGCTTCGGCGTAGCGCTTACCAATTTATGGCCTTTTAACCCGGCAAACACTCTGCTCCGATCCGTCCATACCGCATCATTTTCCACCCAAATACGGAAGCCTCCGATTTCCAGCGACTCTCCCTCAGAAAGCGCCGCCTGAATCCGGCAGGCCGCCTGCGGCAGCCCTTCCCTTTCCTCTGTTTCTCTTTGAAAATAATTCTCCACATTCGGATGAACCCGGAAAAAAATATGGCCGTCCACAAGCTCAACCACTCTTGGCTGGCACATCATTCCAATCCAGGGGTTTCGGTCCGCCGCCTGAACAGGTTCCGGCATGCGCATCCATGCAGCCATCACGCGTCTGCCCGCCTCGTCTACGTTGGTCTGCACCGCGTAAAGGTCTTGCCCGTAATCGATATACCTGCAGTCTGTCAGTAGTTTCAGCCGGCAGTCTGCTTTGTCAAACTCTGCCCGCGCACAGACTGCATGGTGCTGGTATCCCGGCTCATTCCTCCCCACATACATCGGCGAACCCAGAAAAATATAATCCTCTCCGACCCGAAAAATATCCGGACATTCCAAAATCCTCCCAAACTGGCTGTCCCGGAGCTGGTTCGCATACTCCCAATTGATCCCGTCAACACTCCGGTAAAACACGGCGCGCCCCGTCTTCTCCTTCCAGGTGCTTCCAAGAATCATATAATATGTCCCGTCTTCTTCCCACACCTTTGGATCCCTGGTATGCACCGCATCCGAAATCTCCGGCTCCCGGCTTACCGGGATGATCTGCCTTTTCCCCTCCCAGTTGTCAAACTGCATCCCATCCTCAGACACAAGAACCGCCTGACTGGTCTCATACCGGTCCCGGGGCGCATAATGGATATTCTCCGCGTCCTCCTCAAGATAACGCACTGCCGAATAATACAGATATAATTTTCCGTCCTTTTCCAGCGCGCTGCCTGAAAAAATGCCGTTCCTGTCATACCCCTTCGTGGGAAACAGCGCAATGTCCCTATGCTCCCAGCGCACCAGATCGCCGCTCACCGCATGTCCCCAGTGCATCGTCCCCCACATAGGGCCATACGGAAAATACTGATAAAACAAGTGGTATTTCCCCCTAAAAAAAATAAATCCGTTGGGATCATTCATCCAGTTCCCCGGAGCCTTCAAATGCAATTCATCACGTATCATTCTCGTCAATCCTCTTCCTGCCAAATTAAAAATCCATACTTATTGAACTACTAATGTTCAATAAGGTATACACATCCTGCGCAATCTAATTTCTACTAAAATATTATATACCCATTCCACTCCCACTGTCAAAATCTACCGTTGCTATTCACGGCCCGGAATGCCGCTCATAGCAACGATTCGGGGCAATATTCAAAATTTTACTACGCAAAAATCGCCCCTCACTCCTGAATCATGTTCTCACGGAATGCGCAGTTCAGCGCATTCCTGAGCTACTTAGACTATGTTAATCGGATTCACTGGAATGTTGTCTCGCCCTGCTTCCTATGGGAAAGCCCGCGGCGGCGGACAGACGATGCCCACACACCACAAAAGCGCCCCCAAACCCTTCCGCATTCTTAGATGCGAAACAGGCATTCAGAGGCGCTTTTCTCGCAGAATCGGCTCTCATGCCGCTCCTGCCGTAAGTAAAAAATATCTTATTTCACTGCACCGGCAACCACTCCGCCGATAATCTGCTTCTGGAGCACGATATACAAAATCAGAATCGGAACTACGCACAGCAGAAGCCCGGCCATAATGGTTCCATAATCCGCCGAATAAGTACCGTAAAAACTATAGGTTGAAAGCGGCAACGTCAAAAGCTTCTTATCCGTCAGAACCAGCGACGGCAGAAGGAAATCATTCCAGAACGCCAGAGAGTTCAAAATCACCATCGTCGAAATGATCGGCTTCAAAAGCGGAAGCACAATCTTAAAAAAGGTCTGGGAATGGGTACATCCGTCTATGTAAGCCGCTTCCTCCAGCGCCATCGGCACATTTCCCTTGATAAAGCCGTGGAACATGAATACCGACATTGCCATGGAAAATCCCGTATGCATAAAGATCAGCGTGATCCTGTGGTTCAGGATATTCAACGTTCCTCCGTAAATGCTCACCAGCGGAATCATAATCGCCTGAAAGGGAATGATCATAGACGCCACCATCAGCCCGAAAGTAATTTTGGAAATCTTATTGTTATGGCGCACAATATAGTATGCCAGCATTGCCGCAAACAGCGTCACAAGTACAGTCGCAGACACGGTTACAATCAGGGAATTTTTAAAGGCATTTAAGAAATCCATCTGAGTAAATGCTTTTACAAAATTGTCAAAGGACAGTCCCTTAATCGTAAACAGCCATGAAAACGGACTCTTTATGATATCCCGTTTCTGCTTCAGGGAATTAATCACTACCATCAGGAACGGAAACATATACGCAAGGAAGATAATCACCAGCCCCAGCATGGCAAGCGCATTGGTAACCTTTCTCTTTGTTCCGCCAATCGTCGTCTGTTTCATTACGCTTCCACCTCCTGTTTTTTCGTAAAGTATACCTGAAGTCCGCTGATAACGGCCACAATGATAAATAGGATCAGCGCCTCAGACTGGCCTACGCCGAACTGTCTGGACGTAAATGCCTTCTCGTACACATGCATTGCCGCCATCTCCGTGGTTCCGTAAGGCGCGCCCGCCGTCAGCGACAGGTTCACATCGTATACCATAAACGCTCTTGAAAGGGTCAGGAACAGACAGATCGTCACCGACGACATCATTAACGGCATAATAATATTTTTCAGCTTCACAAACCCAGAAGCGCCGTCAATACTTGCCGCCTCCAGCACATCCTCGCTAAGTCCCATAAAGCCCGCCACATAGATTAGAATCATATAGCCGGACAACTGCCATACAGACACTACAACCAGCGCGATAAACGCATTGGTCGGGTCAGACAGCCAGGATACCTCAAATAATTTCCATCCGGTGCTCTCCCCGATGCTTACGAATACTCTGGAAAATACAAACTGCCAGATATATCCCAGCACAATGCCTCCAATCAGGTTCGGCGTAAAGAACCCGGCTCTGAAAAAGTTCTGCCCCTTGATGCCTCTCGTGAGAAGGTAAGCGATTGCAAATGCAAATACATTTACCAGAACCACCACTACGATTACATACTTAAAGGTCAAAAGCAGGGAAGTCCAGAACTGCCCGTCCTTCACAACTCCCGCAAAATTCCGGAAACCGATAAAATTCTTAACCTTCGATACGCCGTTCCAGTCTGTCAGGGTCAGGTACACACCATAGACAAAGGGTATGATTACCACCGCAAAAAAGCAAAACATTCCCGGCAGCGCAAACATTCCAAAATCCTTAGCGCTATTTTTTGATTTCATAAGCCGCTCCTCCTTATTCCTGCTCATCCCAGTAATCCTGGATGGATTCGGTAAATTCTTCCCTGTCGCTTCTTCCCGCGAGATATTTCTGCATAGCCGCCCCCAGCACGGACCAGTGGTCGTTCGGCACGATGGCAGACGCATTGAAGGTCTTACCCTCCTGCACCTTCTCATAAATATCACGGCTTAACGGGTCCGCCGGTTCATAGGGATTATTGGTAAACGGCGGGATCACGTTGCAGGTCTTTACCAGCATCTGCTGGCCAATCTCACTGTACACGATCCAATTTAAAAATTCCTTCGCCGCGGCCTGCTCTTTCTCGGAAGCAATCTGTCCGTCGATCATCACCTGCTTAGAGGGAGAACCCTGAATTTTGCTGTTTGCAAAATCCTCTCTGTCATTATTCAGGAAATAAGGAAGAAATCCATATTCATCCTCATTTTCCGCTCCGGCCTCCGCCATATTCGGCCAAGCCCAGTTTCCGTTAAACCAGAAAGCAGTTTTTCCATCCGCCAAGTCAATTGCCATTTCATCGTAATCCGCGCCCAAGGGATCGCCCTTCGCCACATTGTACTTCTTCAGCACATCAAACATATCCAGAAACTCCGACAGCCTGTCATAGGACTCTAGCTCTAAATTTCCCTTCTTGATCTTCTCGATTACTGCCTGCGCCCCCTCCGAGGTTCCGTCATAGGTTTCATAGATATACTGCAGATGATGGGCTCCCAGCGACCAGTCCTCCTTCGCAACAGAAACCGGCTTCTCAATTCCAGCATCCACCAGAGCATCCAGAAGTTCCACAAATTCATCCTGCGTGGTAATAGACTCCGGGTCAAATTCCCGTCCTAAAGCTTTCTCGATCACAGCTTTGTTGTAAATGATCCCCCGTCCTTCAATACACAGCGGGAAGCTGTATACTTTTCCATTTACCTCTGTCAGATACTCCTCCGCCTCATTCGTCCATTCTTCCTCCGTCAGATCCGCCGCCTTCTCCTCGGCCAGCGCGATAACGTCCGTGGTATCCAGAATCGACATGGTAGGCGGATTACCGGAATTATAAAGGCTGACCACCTTGGTATAAGGGGAATCACCGTCTGTAACTGGCATTACCTCTACGTGAACGCCCGATTTTTCCTCAAATGCGGCTCCCATCTCGCCAAGGGCCACCTGAATCTCCGCCTTGGAATTCAGCAGTGTAATACTCGTCCCCTTCAAAGAAGCGTCATACTCAAACGTATCTACCGAAGTATCAATCGGTATGACCGCTTCTTCTTCGTTTGGATCATCCGGGTCGCTTGCAAATCCAAACCTGCATCCGGTCAGCATGGACGCCGTAAGCGCCGTCGCAAGCCCGGCTGCCGCAGCCCTTGCCATGAATCTCTTTCTCATGCGTCTTCCCTCCTTGTTTCACTCCTGTTCACTGTTTCCTTTCAGCAAACTTTTTTAGTTTCGTAACCGGTAAAGTAACCGGTTACTTTTGTAGCTATATCTTAACACTCTGCCTATAGTTCAGTCAATTACCAAAAAAAAATTTGTGACATTTGTCTGATTTGCAGATATGCAAATTGTATACCTTTCACAAAACCGGTTACTTAACCGATTACTCATTGTCCGGTACTCCCTTTTTTGGTATACTGGAACAGAAATCTTATGCAGAAATACAACTACCACGTAAAGGACACGGATACAATGGCTCAGAAAAAAAACGTCACCTTTGACGATATTGCAAAATATACGAATTTTTCTAAAACTACCATTTCCAGATATTTCAATAATCCCGATTCCCTGACCCTGAAGAATCAGGGAATCATTGCGCAGGCGCTGATTGATCTGGATTATAAGGAAAATAAAGTCGCCCGCATCCTCGCCAATGGAAAAACCGAATTTATCGGAATCATTATCCCAAATCTGGTTCTCCATTACTATTCGGAAATGCTGAGCCGGATTCTTTCTACCTATGAGACCTTTGGATACAAATTCCTTGTTTTTGCCGGAAACGAGCAGGAGGAAACGGAACGGCGGTATATTCAGGAGCTTCTTGCCTATAAAATAGAAGGCCTGATCATCCTAAGCCACACCATCCCTTCCCGGGATCTGGCAGAATTGCCCATCCCTATTGTCACCATAGAGCGTGAAGACGAGCATGTGTGCAGCGTAAATTCTGACAACTACTCCGGCGGGCGGCAGGCCGCGTCTTTCCTCCACAAGCATAACTGCGATGTGCTGCTGCACATCAATTCCCCGGCAGACCCGGCCATTCCAGCTTACGGACGCATGCAGGGCTTTCTTGATTACTGTCAGGAGCATCATCTCCCCCACCGGCTGCTCCTGCGGGAAATCGAAAGCAGCTATGAGTCCATTCAAACCCAGTTAACCAGCGTGCTGGATGAAATTGTCCAAACCTATCCTTCCTGCAAAAAAGGTATTTTCATTTCCAATGATACGCAGGCAAATGTCCTTCTAAATCTTCTTTATCGAAAATTTGGAAGGCTTCCGAAGGATTATCTTTTGGTGGGATTTGACAATTCCCCTATTTCCAGAGAAGGCGTCATTCCTTTCAGCACCGTAGGACAGCAGATTGACAAACTGGCTTATGAAACGGTGAGCCTGCTCGTAGAATTAATGAACGAACGCAAAAAAAGAAGACCGGCCCCCCTTACGGAACCGGTCCATAAAATAATCCCTACTATATTATTCGACCGGGAGGCCGAAAATTCTGACCTGCGGTAAACGGCAGGTCGTTTACCGCAGACCGCTTTTCTATCTTCTGTTATCTGATGTTCCTTTCATTTTTCTTGTGTTCTTCATCATTACCGGCTGCAACACTTTACACCAGACCAGCCGCCCCAATCATCCCCGCCTGATTCCCAAGGGATGCCGCTTCTATTTCCGGCACCTCTCCCTTGCTTCCTCCAAAGGCATTTTCCTTTACGATTTCCCGCAGCGGAGCCAGAAGCTTCTCCCCCTGCGCGGAGATCCCTCCGCCGATCAGCACTAGCTGAGGGCGGAAAATATTGACGATATTGACGATTCCAGTGGCAAGCTTCTTCCGGTAGTCCTCTACCACCTCCTGCGCGGCTTCATCTCCATGCTCCGCCAGATCAAAGATCTGCTTAGGCGACAATTCTTTCTTTCCCAATTTTCTCTCTGCGCTGCGAAGCAAGGCTGTGGCGGAGGCATATGCTTCCAAACATCCCCTGCGGCCGCAGGTGCAGGGTTCGCCGTCCTCCATGATCACCATATGCCCAAGCTCGCTTCCGCCGACGCCTTTTCCTTCATATATTTCTCCATTTAGGATAATGCCCCCGCCGACTCCGGTTCCCAAGGTCAGCATGACCACATCCTGCCAGCCCCTTCCGGCTCCCGCCGACGCCTCGCCCAGCGCGGCGCAGTCTGCGTCGTTTGCTATTTTTACCGGTATGGGAAGAATCTTTCCGATTTCTTCAGCGACCGCCACCTGCTCCCAGCGGATATTATTGGAATACCGGACCACGCCCATTTTCCGATCCACCGTGCCGGGTACGCCGATACCCGCCCCTACGCACTGATCCAGCGGAATTCCTTCGCTGTTCAGAAGCGCAAGGGCTGTCTCACCGATGTCTCTTAAAACCTGCACCGGCGTCCGGCCTCCGGCATTCGTGGGGACGGATACGGAAGCGATCAGCTTCTGATGCACGTCCACCAGCCCGATCTTGGTATCCGTACCCCCAATGTCAATCCCGATCCGTACCGGCGCCGCCTTTTCCCGGATTGTGGTAATCAGCGCGTCGCATCGGCCTTCTACCTGATAAGCTCCGCTTCCGGCTGAGAGAAAGAAACTGTCTCCCTTCTGAAAGGCAAGGCTCTCCTGACCGCAGATAATCCTGCCCTCGCCGTCCAGTATCAGGATGCTCGCGAAGGATTCCCCGGATACGGTTCCTTCCATCCGCTTCATAACCTTGCCGTCCAGATTCAATTTATCTACCGTAAAATAATCGCAGTCCGCCACATGAGGATAGCTTTTCTTATCCCGGAGAATCGGCACCCGCCTTGTGACCGCCAGAGCCTTCTCAATATGAAGATCCCTCTTTTTCCCGTCCTTACCGACTCTGCCGTAATCGTATACCCGGTAGGTCACGTTGGAATTCTGCTGGATTTCCGCGATCAAAATGTCCTTCCCGATGGCATGGATCGTTCCGGACTCAATAAACAATACATCCCCCTTCTGCACCGGAACTGCGTTCAGAACCTCCAGAAGCGTATCCTCTTTAATGCGCCTCTCAAATTCCTCCCGGCTGATTTCCTGACGGAACCCATAATAGAGATAGGCTCCCTCCCCGGCGTCCATCACATACCACATTTCGGTTTTTCCATACTGCCCTTCATTCTTCAGCGCATATCCGTTATCCGGATGTACCTGAATGGACAGATTATCCCTTGCGTCAATAAATTTTGTCAAGATTGGAAAATCCCGGAACCTTCGGCAGTGCGTCCCCAACACCTCTTTTCCCTCTCCGTCAATATACTCCTGCAGGGTCTTGCCCCGATAGGCTCCATTCATGATATAAGAAGGTCCGTCCGGATGACAGGATAATTCCCATGTCTCGGCCAGCACATCCCCCTCATATTCCTTCCCATATTCTTCTTTCAGCCTTGTTCCGCCCCAAAGGTAATCCTTACAGCTTGGTTTTAATTTTAAAATATTCATAATTCTTCTCCGTTATTTTGAATCACACTGCGGTACCAATATGCAGAATCCTTTGGGATTCTCTGCCCGGTCCGATAATCCACATAGACCATTCCAAAACGCTCGGAATATCCCTTTGCCCACTCAAAATTATCCAAAAACGACCACTGAAAATACCCCCGCAAGTCAATCTCTCCTGCCGCCCGCTTCAGTTCACGCAGATATCTTGCCAGAAAATCAATCCTGTTGGGGTCATGAACTTTTCCGTCTAGCGAAATCACATCATGGCAGGATAATCCATTTTCTCTTAGATGACCCTCAAACATTAAATTACAAGTGGCTCCGAAGCTTTAAATTGGTGGCTCTCAAGCATTAGAATATTCACGATATATTTTATGTAATATTAACTAATTTTAAGTTTATAAATTTGTTTATTTAATTAATTTAATTTCCATGAAGCCATCAAAAAAGGGTTGAATCCGGTACAACACCGCATTCAACCCTTTCTCACTAACAAAAGAGTCCTGCCAAACCCCTTTTTTCCCTATATCTGCCGCCTAGCGCCTCCTGTCTTTTACCGTCTCTTTCTCTACAATCCTGCCTGTTACTATCTGAATTCCGCCGGCATACCTTTTCTTTCCAATTTTTCGTATCAGAGACTTCACGCAAAGCCTTGCCATCTGCTCCGTATTTACTTCATAAGAAGTAATCCGATTCTCCGTAATCCCTACCGGCAGAAAGTTATCAAAACCTACAACCGATACATCTTCCGGCACCCGGTACCCCGCATCTTCCAGGTTCTTTATAATTATATGCGCAGTATAGTCACAGTTGCATACAAAGGAATCCATTCCTCCCGGAGATTCTACTATCTTATCAAATGTTTTTCCATATTGATCCCGATCCGCCATTTCCCAATCCGGCACAAATTCTATCCGGTTTTCCCGAAGGGCGCGCCTATACCCCCAATACCTGTCCGCAATACTGCTTGTGGCGTCAACATCACCGATATATCCGATCCTCCTGTGTCCCCTTGCGATCAACAAATTCGTCATCTGATACATTCCGTAATATCCATCTGATATGACCGTATCAAGCCCGGCAGACGGCACATAGGTATCAAGAAAAAATACCGGCAGCCTTGTCTGGCCCACCATCTTCTTGATATACGTATCTTCCATCTGTCCCATGAGGATCAGACCGTCCACTTTTTCGTCCTGCATAACTTTCGGCAGAATCCCCGATTCTTCATCCTCTTTCCCAAGCATCTCCAAAATCCCATAATAGTTATTTTCATATAAGGCTCTTACTACCTTCTCGTATAACCTTCCATAGAAAGAAAAAGAATCCCCATAAAAGCGTTCCGGAATGATTACCCCTATATTTCCCGTCTCATTTGAAACCGTTTTACCTGCCGCGCTCGGCACATACCCCATCTCTTCCGCAATTTTTTCAATCTTGCTTCTGAGTTCCCGGCTCACTCCCGGCTTCCCAGACAATGCTTTAGAAACGGCGACAGTACTTACGCCAACTCTCGACGCAATATCCGCAAGCGTAACGTCCTTAGCCATAAAAACCTCCACAAATAGTATATTTATAATTAAATTAATATTTCTTTTTATTAATTTTAATATACTCAAAACTACAGATATTGTCAAGCAGTCCAAACAATCCACTATCTTTTCATACTCACGCTGCAGACGGCAAAGAAATCCGCCTGTACGGACTATTTAAGATATTTACCAATCCATCCATACAGGCGGAACATAGTATATCAAGCGAAACTCTATCCGTCAATGAGATACAGCGCTCTCATCCGCACAAACGGCATAACTGATATTCCTATCAGCTATGCCGTTATCCAAAAATATAAATGCCTTTTCGCGCAATCCTTTCGCTTACAGTCTTTTTTGATTCTTCAGCCCTTATGCAAACATCGGCTTTAATGCTTCCGCCAGCTTATCTTTCTGAGCCTGCGCCTCCTCAAGATCCTTTCCAAGGGTCGTAAAATAGGTCTTAATCTTAGGCTCTGTTCCGGATGGGCGTACGATCACGCTTGCTCCGCCTTCCAGCGTATAAATAAGCACGTTCGACGCCGGAAGCCCGGTTTCTTCCGGCTTCTTGTAATCCACGGCCTTCTCAACCTTATATCCCGCAATCTCCGCCGGCGGATTATCTCGAAGCCCCTGCATAATCCCGGTCATCTTATCCATTCCGGTCAGTCCCGGAAATTCAAAGCTGTCCACCTTGTTCAGATAACGTCCGTACTCCGTATAAATCTCTTCCATCCTCTGTTTTAAGGAACTGCCGATGCTTCTGTAATATGCCGCCATCTCACAGATCAGCATAGAACCGATCACCGCGTCCTTATCGCGCACGTAAGGGCCTGCCAGATATCCGTAACTCTCCTCGAATCCGAAGATAAATCTGTCTTCCTCTCCGTCTGACTCCAGCCTTGCGATCTGGTCGCCAATCCACTTAAATCCAGTCAGCACGCTTCTCAGTTCAACACCGTAATGCTCTGCAACCGCATCCGCAAGAGGCGTGGATACGATAGACTTCACAGCAACCGGCTTCTCTGGCATAGTCCCCTTCTCGATACGTCCTGCACAGATATAATCAAGCAGCAGTACGCCTACTTCATTTCCGCTTACCAATTCATAAGAACCGTCCGGACACTTCATGGCAATTCCTACCCGGTCTGCATCCGGATCCGTTGCCAGCATCAGATCAGCCCCCGTCTCCTCCGCCAATTTCAAGCCCTGCTCTAATGCCTCAAATATTTCCGGATTTGGATAGCTGCATGTCGTAAAATAACCGTTCGGATACTCCTGATCCGGCACGATCGTAATATCAGTAACGCCGATATCTTTCAGTACCTGAGTTACCGGAACAAGTCCGGCGCCGTTCAACGGACTGTATACCAGCTTCAGCCCCGCCGTCTTGCACAGGCTCGGCCGAACCTGACGGGATTCAATCGCCTCGTAAAGCGCCTTTTTACAATCGTCTCCCACAAACCGAATCATGCCGTTTTCAACGCCTTCTGCAAAAGAAATGCATTTTGCGCCGTTCAAGACGTCCGTTTTTTGAATCTCATCGTAAACAATCGCAGCCGCGTCGTCCGTCATCTGACAGCCGTCCGGCCCATATGCCTTATAACCGTTGTACTTGGCCGGATTGTGAGAAGCCGTAACCATAATTCCGGCATTACACTTATAATAACGTGTCGCAAAGGAAAGCGCAGGCACAGGCATCAGCGCGTCATAAATCATGACATGGATCCCGTTCGCCGCCAAAACGCCCGCCGCTGTTTTGGCAAATACGTCGCTCTTCAAACGGCTGTCGTAACTGATTGCTACCGTCTGGCTGCCTCCCTGCGTCTTAACCCAGTTAGCAAGTCCCTGCGTTGCCTGACGTACAACATAAATATTCATACGGTTCGTTCCTGCCCCAAGCACCCCCCTGAGTCCGGCTGTGCCAAACTTCAGCGCTATTGCAAAACGTTCCTTAATTTCTTCGTCATTCCCTTCAATCCTGGAAAGCTCCGGCATAAGATCCGCGTCTTCCAAATCCGCCGCCATCCAGCGCTTATACTCTTCCTGATACATTTTAACCACTCCTACCATTCTTTTATAATATTTTTTGTACAAACTGACAAAAGATTAGTTCTAATATACCATGTTTGCTCAAAGTTGGCAACGAATCCCTGATAATAAATGTAAAGTTCTGAACTGCGGCATTATTACTTTTCTTTCCTGGTTCCCTGTAGTATACTTTTCTTAAGCCAAAAATCCCGCTGCAGGCAACGAGGTTTTGACCGGAATATACGCGTAATTGAAAGGAACGAATGTTATGGCTGATACAAAGATTCTTTGTTTGATTGAACACCATGCTATGCTGTTTGCTTATTTTTCCAAACATGCAATAAACCTTTGCGGCGATGCAGGCCGCGAGGCCATCCTTGCGGGCATGACCGCCTATGGGAATGAACGCGGAAGACGCATGGCCTTAAATGCCAAAGCCCATGGCGACCCGCTTACTACTATGTCCAATCAGGCATACGGCGAATGGAAGCCTGATTTCCCAGAACAGATGGAGTTCGGACAACTGCGCACTGAACCGACGCTCCAGACTTATATTGCGAAATGCGCCTGGTGCGACGCCTGGAAAAAGCATGATATTCTTGAATACGGGAAATATTACTGTGTCAATGTGGATAATGCCGTCTATCAGGGATTCCGCCCGGACTTTGTATGTACGCCTACTACTACGTCTTTAAGCTGGGGCGGAAGCCGCTGCGAATTTGACTGGGGACACCCGTTATCGGAGGAAGAAAACGCGCAGCTTGCGCGGAAAAAGAAAGAACTGGGAGCTTCCTGTATGAAAGATTTTAATTTCCATACGGCGCATTTAAAGCATACCATCAGCAACGCCTTAACCGACCGCTTAGGCAAAGAAGGTGAAAAGGCTGTAGAACTGGCTCTTTCTGACTTTGCGGATACTTTTGGGCAGGAATATCTGGATGTGCTGGACCGTGTTTCCACTGAAGATATTTATCCCTTCTGACCACGCCCTCTGCAAACATCAGGGCGACGGCCGGTAAACTTGCATAACTACCCTCAGCGGATATGGGGACGCACGGTTCTGCGCCGCAGATTTGCGATTCTGAGGGTACCATAAACAAAAGGATGATTCTTATGAACATGATATCAAACTGGATCGATTCCCACCGGAAGGAACTGATCTGCATTTCCAACGACATTTTTTCACATCCGGAACTTGCCTATCAGGAGTCCTATTCTGCGGAACGGCTTGCCGTCTTTCTGGAAAAGTCGGGTTTTCAGGTAACCCGGAATACCGCCGGGATTCGTACCGCGTTTACCGCCGTCTGGGGAAACGAACGTCCGTATCTCGGTTTTCTGGCAGAATACGACGCCCTTCCGGAATTGGGACACGCCTGCGGCCACAACCTTCTCGGCGCCGGGGTCTGCGCTGCTGCATGCGCCCTGAAAGAGGATATGAAAGCCGGCAGGAAATCCGGTACGATCATCGTCTACGGGTGTCCGGCAGAAGAAATCATGTCCGGCAAAATCGTCATGAACCAGGCCGGGGTCTTCGACAGCCTGGACGTCGCCGTCATGTGGCATCCATTTGACCGAAACCGTATCAGCAACGATATCTGGCAGTCTCAGGATATCAAAAACTATACGTTTCACGGAATCAGCGCACATGCCTCCAAATCTCCGGAAGACGGAAGAAGCGCGCTGGACGCGGCAGAGCTTATGAATATCGGGGTAAATTATCTGCGGGAGCATGTCCCTGGGGACGTGCGGATGCACTATGCCTATATTGACAACAACATTCCCGCCAATGTAGTACCCGACATTGCAAAAACCAATTATTTCATCCGGTCAGCAAAACGCTGCCGTACCGAAGATGCCAGCAGGCGGGTGGACGACTGCGCCAGAGGCGCCGCTCTGATGACCGGCACCGCCGTGGATATTGAACTGGTCAAAAGCTGCAAAGAAATGAAAATAAACCGAACGCTAGCAGAGATATACTATCAGGCCATGACCGGGGTTCCCCTTCCGGAATACACCGAAGAAGAACTGGACTTTGCCGCCCAGATCAGTAAAGAAGCCGGCCTGGACAATCAGGGACTCTATTTTGCGGGACTGGAACCGCTCGAAGATACGCCGGTTCCCATCTCCATTGGAACAGACGCTTCCGAGGTCAGCCATACCGTCCCGCTGATTACTCTAAGCGCCGCCGCCATGTGCAGAGGCACGCCGCTCCATCACTGGGCCGCCGCAAAGCAGGCCGGCATGAGTATCGGACACAAAGGTATGCTCTATGCCGCCAGATGTATGGCAGAAGGGACAAAACTCTTGATGGAAACTCCCGGAGCCTTGGAAAAAGCGTGGGAATACCACCGTACTAATCAATAACTACTACAGGCAACCGTACAGTTGCAATATTTTTATCAGAAAGGACAGATAACCATTATGATTCAAAAAAAACTTGGAATTATCGGCTGTGGAAATATGGGAGGCGCCATCCTCTACGGAGCCCTCGAAAGTAAGGTCGTTGCAAAAGAAAATGTTTATGTCTATGATATCAGCCCCGCTATGAGAGAGAAAGCCGCAGGTTGGGGCGTAACAATTTCTGCAAACGACGCGGAAGTATGCCGGAGCGCGGATATTATCCTGCTTGCAGTAAAGCCACAGCAGGCAAAAGAGGCATTGGCCATGTGCGAAGACGCATTAGATAATAAAGCTATGATGTCTATTGTCGCAGGCGTTACAGTGGAACGGCTGCAGACAATGATACAAGGCTCTCCGCGTATCCTGCGCATTATGCCAAACACGCCGGCTATGGTATACGAAGGAGCCTTTGCACTCTGTTCAGACAATGATTTTACCGAAGATGAACTTGCATCCGCAACGGCTATTTACGAAACCATCGGTATCGTAGAGATGATTCCGGAGCAACTAATCGACGCGGTATGCGGACTCAGCGGCGGCGGTCCCGCCTATGCCGCTATGTTCATTGAAGCTATGGCGGACGGCGGCGTGAAACAGGGACTTCCAAGGGCAACCGCTTACCGTCTTGCGGCCCAGACCTGCCTTGGAACCGCAAAAATGATTCTGGAAACCGACATGCACCCGGGACAGATAAAGGATATGGTAACCTCTCCCGCCGGAACTACCATCGAAGGCTGCGAAAAGCTGGAAACAGGCGGTATGCGGGGCGCGGTTATGGAATGTATCAAGGCGGCTACCGAACGTTCGAAAGCGCTGTAGCGGTATTGATATATTTTATTTCTTCACCCATACTGCCTTATTCCATATTTTCAATCATTAGGCTCTTCTATTAATTTTATGCCTTTCGCAGTGAACAAGGGAACCTACGCCCTTGTTCACTGCGGATAATCCTTTTTCAAAACGTCCCCAGCTATTTTTAATAAAAAAACCGAGTTCTGTAAATAGAACCCGACTCTTTTATATTACTATGTATCTTCTGTACGCCATAATTACGTCCTATATTCCTGCCGTACTTTCTTTTAGATATACCATTTGATAAATCGGTCGTTATCTCCCCTAACCCAGTCCCGGACTGTGTGTATCGGCTCGCCGCTGATATCAAACACACACATCTCGCTGCTGATAACCGGCGTTCCAACGGAAAGATTCAAAAGTTCTGCGATTTCCTCATCTGCAAATACAATCTTAACGCTTCTCCGCCCCTTATTGGAGGGAACCAGACGATATCTGTTCATAAGGATCTCATAAAAAGAACCTTCCAGATTCTCTTCCTGCATATCAATCATTTTGGGCGAAAGATGGTTTTCCTCTATTGTAACAGGCGCTCCGTCCGCTATGCGAATCCGCTTAAAGACCAGTATCTTCCCCTCCGTCCTGTCTGCAAAAAACTCTCTGTCCAAATCCGACCGAATATCCTCTACCTGGAACTTTACTACCTTTGAGGTCAGACAAACGCCCTGCATCCTCGCATCCTCCGTAAAACTGGTAACACCGATCGGCAGCCGAAGCATATCGGATTTCGTCACAAAGCTTCCCTTTCCCTGCACCTTGATAATATACCCCTCCGCCTCAAGCTCTGCCATCGCATTACGAACCGTTACACGGCTCATCCCATATTCTTTCTGCAACTGCGCCTCTGAGGAAATCTTTTCGCCAGGCTTCAGCATCCCTGTACGAATCTCTCTTTTTATTTTATTCTTCAACTGTAAATACAATGGCGTCGCATTTGTTCTTTCTATTACTCCCATTCCTTTCCTCCGAAACTCGTATTATAACATGTATTAACTTAGTTTCATGATATAATATTTTTCAGATAATTGCAACTATTTCTCTATAATGATTACTTAAGCCGACTCCAATGAATTACAGTTCACAGGTCATTTGGCAAACAGCGGGTTGGATCAGGAGCATGTCTCTAAGCAGACAATTCAGGAGTGTTTTTAATGGAATTGAAATAGAATCATTGTATCCTGTTCTCTCCGGTAGCATAATCTATCTCCACTCCCGGCTGCACGTTATAGCAGTACACATTAAACTTCACGCTTTCCCCGTCGTCCTCCACCGATTCCGCTTCCATCTGTACGCCGGAAGCCACCAGATTCTTCCCGTCATAAATAGGCGTCACCCGGAAAAGCACATGATTCCCTGTTTCCCGTACATATTCCGCCACCTGGTTCTCAAACGGCAGCATACCTTCCACATTCATATACCGGGTTCCTGTAATCAAATTCTTCTCATTGGCGTTTTCCCCGGCAAGCTGATACCCGATCAGATGACAGCGGTTATATACATAGCCGCCCTCCACAAAATCATAGTATTCATTCTCCCATCCGCTGGGTTTCACTTCCTGGATACTTCCCCGCTCTTCGTCAGGCATCAGATCCTCTCCGATATTTGCATGTGCTTCCCGGCATCTCCCAAGTCTGTCCAGCTCACTGTAATCCTCGTAAGATTCTTCCGTCCGTTCTTCTTCTGTAAAGTCCGGCTCATTCCCCTCCACCACAACATAAGGTTCCCCGGAATATTCCGGAATATCCTCCAGCGCCACAGTCCCGGTTTCCCCATCTCCTGCCAGCGCTCCCGCAAGCTGTTCCAGCTCTCCTGTGCAGCGCTCTACTGCCGACGCCAGTTTCACCGGAAATCCCGGATCTACAAAATATGTATAACAACCGCCAAGAATCCCCAATATTACAAGGAGCAGAAGCAGCTTCTTGGCCAAGCGCTTCTGCTCCTTTTTATTTGTTTTCTTCATCTTTCCTGTCTTCCTACTTTCTAGCGTCAATCCACTGATACAAATCCTCATAGACCAGTTCCCGGTCCGACTCGTTCAATATCTCATGACGGTCTCCCGGATACAGCTTCATCTGTACGTCCTCCATACCTGCCGCCTGATATTTGCGAAATACCTTCGTAACGCCTTCCCCATTGGCTCCTACCGGATCCTCCGCCCCCGAAACAAAGAACACCGGAAGATCTTTCGGAAGCTTTTTCGCCGCTCCCTTTCTGGTCAGAACTTTCATGCCCTCAAACATCTGATAATATCCGTTTACCGTAAATGTAAAGCTGCACAATGGATCCGCCTCATATTTCCGGCGCATATCCTCCGCAGAAGTAATCCAGTCCTTCGTGCTGCCGCTCGGCTCAAACTGCTTATTATAGCCGCCCATTCCCATCTGATTCACAAAATCACTTCTATGATACCAGCCTTTCGCAGCGGCAATCGTCCTGCATACCGTCTGACCCGCAGCCAGAAGTTCATAGGGCATATTCCCCGTCCCCATAATGATTGCCCCCGCAAGCCTCTCTCCTCTCATAGTCAGATACTGACGGAGCAAAAAAGAACCCATACTGTGACCCAGCATAAAGTAAGGCACGCCTTTATATTCCTTTTCCGTCATTCTGCGAAGCTTGTGAATATCCGTAATCACATATTGATTCCCATGGGTTTCGTGAAAGAAACCAAGATGTTCCTCCGACTGTACGGATTGTCCATGCCCCAGATGGTCATGGCCTGTCACACAAATTCCTCTCTCCGCCAAATACGCCGCAAAGTCATGGTAGCGGTCGATGTACTCCACCATGCCGTGACAAATCTGCAGAACTGCCTTGATCTCCTGCTCCGGCTTCCATATAATCGCATGAATCCGAGTCTGTCCGTCGCTTGACGGAAAATAAAATTCCTTCTTCATAATCTTACCTCCTTATCCGTCTTCATCTTCAACAACAAGCGCCGCGCTTCGCGGGAACAGTTCTCTGTCTTTCTGTTCCCGCGCGCACGGCACGCAGCGTTATTTTCTTGTTTTTTTACCGGTTCTCCATCTGAACGTACTCCCGATGCGGCGCAAGAGCCTTGTATGCCGGACGGATAATCTTGTCCACATTCTTTAGCTCCTCCAGCCGGTGCGCGCTCCAGCCAACAATTCTTGCCGCTGCAAAAATCGGCGTATAGAGAGACGGCGGAAGGTTTAGCATCTGATACACAAGGCCGCTGTAAAAGTCCACATTTGCATTAACACCCTTATACATTCTGCGGCGTTCTCCGATTACCTCCGGTGCCAGACGCTCTACTTTCTCGTACAGCGCGTATTCTTTCTCATAACCCTTTTCTGTGGCAAGCTGCTTCACAAACGCTTTAAAGATTTCCGCTCTCGGATCCGATATCGAATAAATGGCATGGCCCATTCCATAAATCAGACCCTTCTGGTCAAACGCTTTCTTATCCAGAAGGTCGTACAGGTACTGCCGAACCTCCGCCTCATCCTCCCAGTCAGCAACTACTTTTTTCATATCATTGAACATCTTCGTAACCTTGATATTTGCTCCACCATGCTTCGGCCCCTTTAGGGACGCCATTGCCGCCGCCATGGTGGAATAGGTATCCGTTCCGGAAGAAGTAACCACATGGGTGGTAAATGTCGAATTATTTCCGCCGCCATGATCCATATGAAGCACCATCGCCATATCCAGAATCCGCGCCTCCAGCTTAGAATACTGCTTATCCTCCCTCAGCATCATCAAAATATTCTCTGCCATAGACAATTCCGGCTTCGGAGCATAAATAAACAGGTCGCGTCCTCTGCGGTAATTGTACGCATGATAGCCATATACCATCAGCATCGGGAACTGGCTGATCAGGTTCAGGCACTGACGAAGCACATTCGGAATCGAAGTATCGTCCGCCTTTGCATCATATGTATATAAATTCAGAATTGAGCGCGATAAGCTATTCATCATATCGCGGCTTGGAGCTTTCATAATCACATCTCTCACAAAATTCGGCGGCAGCGTCCTCCTGTCCGCCAGCATCTCCCGGAACGCTTCTAACTCCGACGCGTTGGGAAGTTCTCCAAAGAGCAGCAAGTATGCCGTTTCCTCAAAACCATACCGGTCTTCTTTTAAAAATCCCTGTACCAAATCCTTAATGTTATATCCGCGGAAATACAGGCTGCCCGCACAGGGTACCTCTTCCCCGTCAACAATCTTTTTTGCACGCACGTCGGAAACTGTAGTCAGGCCCGCCAGAACGCCCTTGCCGTTCATATCCCGAAGCCCTCTCTTTACGTCATACTTCCCATATAATTCCTTTTCAATTGCGTTGTTCTCCTCACACAGCTCTGCCAAATGGGTAATCTCTGGTGTAATCTCAAACAGCATCTTCGGTGAAAAATTACTCATAGTCCTCTCCTTCCTTCTGTTGCTCAATCGGTTCGACAAGTTATACTTAACGAACTGTTATTATTCGTTAAGGTACAGTACCGTGCTATTGCTGGTCATATATATAATTGCTAAGCCTTGCAAACTCTTCCAGCGTCAGAGTCTCTCCCCGTACGCCGGCTCCTTTCCCGATCTTCTCAATACCTTCTATAATGATCTCCTTGGGAACGGAAAGATCGGAAGCGTTGCTCAGGCCATTTGCTAAAGTCTTTCTTCTTTGATTAAAGGACGCGCGAATAATCTTAAACAGAAGATTCTCATCCTTCACCCGCACAGGTGGCTTCTCATAGCAGCTCAAACAAATCACCGCCGAGCCGACCTTCGGTCTCGGCATAAAACAATTGGGAGGCACAAACGCCGCAATATACGGCTTGGCATAAAACTGCACCGCCAAAGACAGCGCGCCGTAATCCTTTGTGCCGGGAACCGCCTGCATCCGATCGGCTACCTCCTTTTGTACCATCACTGTAATACTCTCAATCGGAACATGCTTCTCAAACAATCCCATAATAATCGGCGTTGTAATATAATAAGGAAGATTCGCGACTACTTTTATCGGCTTCCCGCCATTTGCTTCTTCCGCCAGTTTCCTAAGATCCAGCTTCAAAACATCCTCATTGATGATTCTGACATTTCTAAATTCCGATAACGTATCCTCCAGTATCGGAATCAGCGCCCGGTCAATTTCTACAGCCGCCACCTGCCTCGCCGACTGCGCCAGATACTGGGTCATGGTTCCAATCCCCGGCCCGATCTCCAGCACAAAATCGTCCTTATGTATCTTGGCCGCACGGATAATCTTGTTCAGTACATGGGTATCAATCAGAAAATTCTGCCCGTATTTCTTCTGGAACGTAAAATTGTATTTCTTCAGAACCTCTATCGTATTCTGTGGATTCCCTAATGCAGGTTCCGCCATAATTCTTCTCCCTTTTCCCTTTATGCGTGTATACAGAATTGCCGAATAAATCTATTATACACTAAAATGTATCTAAAAGATACTGAATAAAAATTAAATTTTGTACAGTCCTTGGTTTCAGCCGGACAACATCCAATAAATATAACCGTATAATCGTTGTCTTTCAAAGAGGTTTATAATCTTTTTGAAAAAAATGAACCTCATACAAGGTCATGGCGAATATAGGGTGAACAGTCAGGGAGGTGAAACAGTGAACGCAAGAGAAATAGAAAAATGTATTGATGATTTCGGTACAGATATATATAGATTTTGCCTAAAACTCTGTGCAGACAAGACGGATGCCGAGGATTTATATCAGCAAACTTTCCTAAAAGCGTTAGAAACAGAATGGACGCTTGACTGGGAGAAAAACCCGAAAGCGTTATTTTTCTCTCTGAGCCATAATCTTTGGAAAAGCAGCAGAAGAAAACAGGCGCGCCGAAACACAATTGCTCCCAGCAGCAATTTGGATGACAGAACAGAAACGGTACTGCATTCCGAAGAGAGTATTGAAGAGAGCTATCTTCAGAAAGAATTGATTACCGAAGTCCGTCAAATCATCCAAACTCTACCGGAAAAATTTCAAGTACCGCTGATATTATTTTACCTTTCCGATTGTACCATCGACCAGATCGCGGCTATTATAAAGAAGCCGCCCGGCACCGTAAAAAGCCGATTGTTCAAGGGAAGAAATTTAATTAAAAAAAGATTGGAGGACGCTGGTTATGAGAGATAATCGTTCTAACACGGAAATAGAAGAAGTAATCCGGGCTTCTATGAAACTAACTGATGCCCCATCCCCGGAACTGAACCATAAACTCAAGGCGGCTCTGTATCAACAAGAAGCCATCTTGCAAAAACAACCTGCCACTCATAAATTATCACTTTGGTATTTACCGATGGTTTTGAATTTGATAACTTTTTCCTTGCTGGCGCTTTTTGCTTTGATCATGATTGAAAATATTTATTTATCTTACTTTGCCGCCGGTATCTGCTTTTATATCGGTGCGGCCGGTATATTGCTTACCATTGCAGGCGTAAAAAGAGGAAACATAAAAGAGGACATCACAATCCGCATTGAGAAAAGAGGTGTATTGGCATGAATAACGCAAAGAAGAAGAGATTTCCGCTTTATATTGGTATCCTGGTTATCGTATTATTAATTTTTTCACGGTTTATCCTGTATTTTCTGAGAACCGATGGTTTCAGCGGTCTTTCCATACTGCTTCCTGTCCTGCTTCTCTGCTTTATCCTTTTTGCGTTATGTACCTCTGCTTTTTTTGCCGCATGGGTATACCAAGATTGTAAACAGCGGGGCGACGCCCCGGAACTATGGGCGATTATAGTTTTTGTAACTACGCCCTTTATCGGATTGCTGATTTACTTTCTGCGGCGTTCAGACATCAAAACAACATGCCCGGCTTGCGGACAACGAATCTCTGTAAAGGCAAACTATTGCCAGGAATGTGGAACACATATTGAAAAGGAGGAGCCTCAAGTTATGGTAAAGCAAGGAACACATCACTTAAAATTTATGATTGCCGGTATGATAAGTATGGCTCTTATGCTGATATGCTTGACAAGTTTTATCGTCAGCGCGGCCGCCGGAAATGGGATCAACACTAAGATTACTTCTAACGACCGCATATGGAACTTAGGTACAATCAGTATGAATTATAACTCTTATCTGGATGATGTGTGGAGGCTGGATTTTAATAGCGCCAGCGAAGGATTTGTGAAAGAACAAAATATGACGATTTCGGACGCAGACGCTCAACTGCTTCACGCTGATATTTCCTGCGGCGCAGCACAAGACGGCGCGACGCTTGTCTTGTGGCTGGTACAGGGAGATGTAGCAAAATCTATTGATGTTACAAATCTTTCCGAACCGTTGGAATATCCTTTGAATGACTTTGAAAATGGAAACGTTCGTGTCAGGCTGCAAATCAATGGTGTGAAAAATACTGTTTCTGAAATTTATATTCAATAACCAGCAAAGTAAGTCGGGTCAGTCAATGGACGCCCAGGACAACGAAGCGCTATGCATCCCTGCCGGGAGCATAGCGCCGTTTATTGCCGGCAGCCCTTATGCCAGTCCATACATTTTTTTCGCGTTTTCTTCTGTCTGCCTGATAACCTCTTGTACGGAAACTCCTTTGATTTTTGCGACTTCCTCTGCCACATACCGGATATACCCGGAATTGTTCCGCTTCCCCCGAAAAGGAACCGGCGCCAGATACGGGCAGTCAGTCTCCAACACAATGGATGTCAGAGGAGTCTCAGCCACCACTTCTTTCAACTTCCGTCCATTCTTAAAGGTCACCACCCCGCCGACCCCGATGTAGTATCCCATTTTCACATATTCCGCGGCCATTTCTTTGGAATAGGAAAAACAATGGATGACCCCGCCGAGTCCCCCGCCGTATTCTTTCATAATCTCCAGCGTGTCAGAAGCCGCTTCCCGGCTGTGAATCAGTACTGGAAGGGACAACTCCCTTGCAAGGCCAAGCTGCCGGATAAACCATTTCTTCTGCAGATCATGGGGTTCGTTATCCCAGTAATAATCCAACCCGATTTCTCCCACCGCAATCACTTTTTCCTGGGCAAACTGCTTTTTCATCATCGCAAATGTCTCTTCATTCAGAGCCCCTGCTTCGTCCGGATGAACGCCTACCGCGGCGTACATAAACGGATACTTCTTTACCATTTCAGGAACGGTAAAGCAGGATTCAAAGGACGCTCCCACATTTACGATTGTTCCTACTCCCTGCTCTGGCATGGATGCAAGAAGTTCCTCCCTGTCCTCGTCAAACTGGCTGCTGTCATAATGCGCATGCGTATCAAATATCATCTCTCATCTCCTCGCGCACTTCGAGATTTCTCGTCTCTCCGTGTTCCTTTACACTTCCGCTATCCGGGACGCGGGACTGCCAGGAAACGCCGTTTCCCGGCAAGATATCGTTCCGACAGTCCCTTCCTCCGAAGCTGCGTCCGCTTCTAAGTCTAACAGATTTCCGCTCCGGCGGGCATCTCCTTTTCCGGCGTCATCAGGGCAAGATTCCCTTCTGCGTCTTCCGCGCACAAAATCATGCCTTCTGACAATACTCCCGCAAGCTTGGCCGGCTTTAAGTTCACCAGAACCATAACCTTTTTGCCCACCATTTCTTCCGCGCTGTAATACTTCTTAATACCGGATACAATCTGCCTTACCTGGCTTCCCACTTTTACCTTGGAGCAAAGAAGCTTCTTCGACTTCGGCACTTCCTCGCAGGCAATGATCTCTCCCACCTGAAACTGCATGTTACCGAAATCATCAAAGGTAATTTCCGGCTTTGCTTCTATATCAATAACCGGTTCTTCCTGTCCTTCTGGTTCTGCCGTGGCTTCTTTTACCGGCGGATGAAGTTCTTCTACTCTTTTCATCACTTCATTAATATCCAGCCTCTGGAACAGAATCTCCGGCTGATCCGTTACTTTGCCGTCTCCAAGCTGGGCAAGTATCTTTTCGGAAGTCTCCGGCATAAACGGCTCAAGCTGTTTCGCGCCGGAGCGGATACTCTGAATCAGGTTATAAAGCACGGTTTCCAGACGGTCTTTGGCCGCATCGTCCTTGGCGAGAACCCACGGCATCGTCTCGTCAATATATTTGTTGCACCGCTTGAATAAAGCGAATATCTCGCTAATCGCATCCGCCACCCGCAGTTCGTCCATCTTCTTATCTACAAGCTGCGGCGTACGAGCCGCAACCGACTTTAAGTCATTGTCTACTTCCTCCGAAACGCCCTTATCCGTCACGGTTCCTCCAAAATACTTATTTGTCATAGAAATCGTCCGGTTCACCAGATTTCCAAGCGTATTTGCAAGCTCCGAATTGAGGCGCTCTACCATCAGCTCCCAGGAAATCACGCCGTCATTGTCAAACGGCATCTCGTGCAGCACGAAGTAACGAACCGCATCCACCCCGAAGAAGTCCGCCAGCTCATCCGCATACAGCACGTTTCCCTTAGACTTGCTCATCTTGCCGTCTCCCTGCAGGAGCCAGGGATGTCCAAAGATCTGTTTCGGCAGCGGCTCTCCTAACGCCATCAGAAAGATTGGCCAGTAAATGGTATGGAAACGGATAATATCTTTACCAATCAAATGCAGATCTGCCGGCCAGTTTTTCCCATATTGTTCCGTACTATTGCCGTCTGCGTCATATCCGATTCCGGTAATATAATTTGTCAGCGCATCCAGCCACACATAGACCACATGCTTGTCGTCAAAATCTACCGGGATTCCCCATTTAAAAGAGGTTCTGGACACACACAAATCCTGCAGGCCCGGAAGCAGGAAATTATTCATCATCTCATTTTTCCTGGAAACCGGCTGGATAAACTCCGGATGCGTATTAATATGTTCAATCAGACGATCCGCATATTTGCTCATTTTAAAGAAATAAGCTTCTTCCTTCGCGGGTTTTACCTCACGGCCGCAGTCCGGACATTTTCCGTCCACTAACTGGGATTCCGTCCAGAAAGACTCGCAGGGCGTACAGTAAAGCCCTTCATAGGCGCCTTTATAGATATCCCCTTGTTCATACAATTTCCGGAATATTTTCTGAACCTGCTTCTCATGGTCTGCATCGGTAGTCCGGATAAATTTGTTGTAAGAAGTATTCATCAAATCCCATATACCCTTCACCTGCCCGGCAACGCCGTCAACCAGTTCCTTCGGCGTTATACCTGCTTCCTGTGCTTTCAGCTCAATTTTCTGGCCATGCTCATCGGTTCCCGTCTGGAAAAACACATCATAGCCCTGACTTCTTTTATACCTGGCAATGGCGTCCGCCAGAACAATCTCATAGGTATTTCCGATATGCGGCTTGCTTGAAGTATAAGCAATCGCCGTTGTAATATAATACTTTGGTTTCCTGCAGTTCTCACACATAGTTTTTCACTCCTTCGATCCTCTCAATATTGAAAAACGCAATGGCCGACAAAATTACACAAAAAATATTTTTCCAGAAAAAAAGTCTTCTCCGGTTCCTTCCGAAACCAGAGAAGACGACTGAATCGCGTTACCACTTCCCCTTCGCTCCCGCCTCGCGGCAGAAAGCCTCAGCAGGTGCCTCCCGACACCCCTCCGCTATAAAGGGCGGACCCATTGCAGCCTGCTGTGAACACTTAGCGAGGTCTTTAACGAGCTTAGTGTGAACGCACACCCAGACACTTGGCGATGTCTTTTCGAGCCTAGTGACTGCGGTGTTTCTTTCTTCCTTGCCCTGTTCACAGTTCGGTACACCACTCGGAAGCCATCTTCCGCAAACTTCCATTCATCCCTCTCAGCCGCCGGGATTTCTCTGTAAAACTTTCATCTGCGTACTCTCTTCGTCATTGCGTTTATCTGATATGCTAGAAATCGTAACATACGCGTTTCAAAAAGTCAAGGAGCAATGTTCATGCGCCCACTTTTGCGATTGTTTTGCCATTGCATCGAATTGCAGACCTGCGAAAAGAGTTTCTGTCTGCAGGTTTTCTTATTGACCGCACTGTTATATCTATCGTTCATAGCCATTTTTTGTTGCGATGTGAACCAAGAAAGTATACTATACTGTTATTACTATAATAACAGGTTATTGCTCTGCCTGATTGAAAGACAGCCTGCAGTTCGGATATGATCTGCAAAACGACGTCTTAATGCAAGCAATATCCCATGGGCTGCTTCTGCACCCAAAAGGAAAGGAGATTTCACACTATGAAAGCTTATGAAAGACTACTAAATTACGCAGTAATACGTACCCCCAGTAACGAGGACAGCAATACCGTACCTTCTTCCCAATGCCAGTTTGACCTGGCCAGAGTTTTGGAAACGGAGATGCGGGAATTAGGACTGAAAGACGTACATTTAGACGACCAATGTTATCTCTATGGAAATCTTCCGGCCACAGAAGGCTATGAAAAAGCCCCCTCGATCGGTTTTATCGCCCATATGGATACCGTATCCGATTTCTGCGGCCATGACATTGTACCGATTGTGACGAAAAACTACAACGGAGAAGCTATGGAAATCGGCTGCAGCGGACGGATTCTTGACCCTGTCGTTTTCCCCCATTTAGCGGATCTAAAGGGGCGCACCCTAATCACAACCGACGGAACTACCGTACTAGGAGCTGACGACAAAGCCGGAATTGCGGAAATCCTGACCTTGATTGAACGCATTCAGGCTGAGCAGATTCCCCATGGGAAATTATGCGTTGCCTTTACGCCGGATGAAGAAATCGGAAGAGGCGCCGACCACTTTAATATCGAAGAATTCGGCGCTGATTACGCTTATACTGTGGACGGCGGCACAGAGGGCGAAATACAGTATGAAAATTTCAACGCCTGCAAAGCCTGTTTCCAGGTCAAAGGGTTCAGCGTTCATCCAGGCTCGTCCAAAAACGCCATGATAAACGCCTCTTTAGTTGCTATGGAAATTAATCAGTTGCTTCCTGGCTGCGAAACTCCCCGTGGAACGGAAGACTATGAAGGCTTTTATCATCTTGAAACAATGTCCGGGGACTGCGCGTCGGCCACGCTCCGTTATATCGTCCGGGATCATGACCGGAATCTATTT
Source organism: uncultured Dorea sp. (assembly GCA_910588745.1). Lineage (GTDB taxonomy): Bacteria > Bacillota > Clostridia > Lachnospirales > Lachnospiraceae > Claveliimonas. The sequence goes on from CAJURK010000013.1 coordinate 34,161, forward strand.
GAATCCCGCAAGCAGACCCTTCGGCTGATTGAAAAGAATCTGAATGAAAAATGGGGCGAGGGAACCGTTACTCTGACAATTACAGACCAGTACCAGAACATGGCTGAAATCATCGCCGGGTGCATGCATCTGATTGACAACGCAAAAGCCGCATGCGAAACCGCAGGCATAACTCCCCTTGTTATTCCCATCCGCGGCGGCACAGACGGCTGCCAGTTAAGCTTTAAAGGGCTTCCCTGTCCGAATCTTGGAACCGGAGGCTATGCGTTTCACGGCCCTTATGAGCATATTACCGCAGAAGCAATGGAGCAGTCTGTAGATATGATGACAGAATTGGTAAAACGATACGCAAAATAAGCGTCCGTCCGCCATGAATAACCGTGTTACTTTCTGCATAAGTATAAGACAAAACATTTCAGGAAATATCTATGCCCAAAAAACGAACTATTGCCGCGCTCCTGCTGTCTTTTACCCTACTCTTAATTTTCTGCTGTGTAGAAAGTACCCGCTTATTCTTAAATGCCGACCGGAAATTTGAAGCATTCACGGATACATTATTCTCCCAGGAGGTTTCCGCCAATTCGATCACGCTTCACTACACGCTCTGTAATCCATCCGATTACGGCATTGACAATCCTAAGCTTTCTCTCGGCTCCTATCCGGTATCCTCCGCGGAAATCGGAGCGTCTGCCGAGAACTGTCTGAACCTTCTGGACGACATCCCTTATCAGGAGTTAAGCCCTGATAACCAGCTTACCTGGAAAGTGTTAAAAGATTCTTTGGAGACCACATTAGAGGGCGCGCCTTATTATCTCTATGAGGAACCTTTGCGCCCCCTTACGGGAATCCAGTCCCAGCTCCCGGTTCTCCTTTCGGAATACCGGTTTTACAAAACAGACGATGTAGATACCTACCTCGAACTGTTGGGAACCCTGCCGGCACATTTTGACTCCCTGATTTCTTTTGAACAGGCCAAGTCGGACGCGGGCCTGTTCATGGCCGCCTATACCGCCGATTCTATCATTGACGAATGCAATTCCTTTCTCGGTATGGGCAGCGGAAATTATCTGTATTCCACCTTTGAAACCAGGTTAGACGAACTGGAAGACTGCGACGCCTCCCAAAAAGAACATTACATATCGCAGAACAAAGAAATGCTGGAAACCTATGTTTTCCCCGCCTATCAGAAGCTCGCTTCGGATCTTACAGCTCTGAGGGAAACCGGAAGGAACCAGAACGGGCTTTGTTACCTTCCTGACGGCGCAGCTTATTACGAGCATCTGGTCAAAGAAAATACCGGTTCCGGCCGGTCGATCGAAGAACTGCAGGCTCTCACCAAAAATCAGATGCGAGACGACCTTATGGCCATGCAGAAAATTCTCACATCCCCGGAATACGAAGCTCTCGCAAAAACTTCCACAGCCGACGGCGGCTCCGGCGGCAAACCTGCATACGAACCCGGCAGCGCTTCTGAAACAGCTCCCGGCGATTCTTCTGGTAACGCTTCGGAATCTGCTCCCGGCGATTCTTCCGGCAACGCTTCGGAATCTGCTCCCGGCGATTCTTCTGGTAACGCTTCGGAATCTGCTCCCGGCGATTCTTCCGGCAACGCTTCGGAATCTGCTCCCGGCGATTCTTCCGGTAACGCTTCGGAATCTGCTCCCGGCGATTCTTCCGGCGCAGCTTCTGAAACCTCCGCCGGGCTTTTGCGGGAATTTACGCTGGCAGACTCCAATCCTTCCGCTATTTTAATTGACTTAAAAAGCAAGCTGGAGGATAATTTCCCCGCCGTTCCGGATGTAGACACCGATGTGAAATACGTCCAGCCTGAAATGGAAGAATACTTAAGCCCCGCCTTTTATATGGTTCCCGCCATCGACAACACTGACAACCAGACCATTTACATTAATTCCGGCCATCTGCCGGACGATCTGGATCTGTATACTACGCTGGCGCACGAAGGCTATCCGGGGCATCTCTACCAGAATGTATATTATGCGGCCTCGGAACCCGCGCCTATACGCAGCCTCCTTGGCTGTGGAGGTTACACGGAAGGGTGGGCTACCTACACGGAAATGATGAGCTATTATTTCACCGATCTTCCAACGGAACAAGCCACGCTTCTGCAGCGCAACGCTTCGGTTCTTCTCGGCCTTTACGCGCTGGCGGATATGGGAATCCATTACGAAGGCTGGACCTTAATCGACACAGTATCCTTCTTCCGTCAGTACGGCATTTCCGATACCGACGTGATTGAAGATATCTACGACTTGATCATTGCCGACCCAGGCAATTATCTGAAATACTATATCGGCTACGTAGAATTTCTTGATCTAAAAAAAGAAGCAATAAAAGCCTGGGGAGATGACTTCACCCAGAAACGGTTTCATAAAGCAGTGCTGGACGCAGGCCCTATGCCTTTTTATCTGTTAAAGGACTCTGTGCTAACACCATAATCCGGTATGTTCAGCGGCTAAAAAAGGGCATGGGAAATGCTGTGTTTCCATAAAAATATTTCCTTATTTTTCCAAATCAGTCTATGATATGGAAATCGTATTTCCCAGCAGCCTCTCCAAAAGCGGCGCTACTTTTCTGCAGTTACAATTCCCCTTGGAATCTCCAGTTCTTTCTGCCAGATCGTATTTGACAGATATCGGAAACTCCCGTCCGCGAAAGGCATCACTACAATTTGATTGGTAAACGCGCAGTCTGAATTGTAATCCGGCCACACGCCGTCAACAATCAAGGTCAGCGTTCCATCCCCATTTTCTGCATATCCTACTACTTCCCCGAAAGGCGGATGCGCCTTAGGGGAAATCCTTTCGTAAAGATAGCTCCCGCTCTGTTCCTCATAAGCGTAGGCTTCCCTTAGCTGTTCTGTTGTTACCGGCAGATAGGTAGTAAGAATTCTTTCAAAAACTTCCGCCGGGATTCTTCCCTGTTCCGCCCGGAAAGGCTCTCCGGTATCCATCCGGTACAAATCCTCAAAGAGGCCGGCCGTGAGAATGTCCTTCACATTTCCTGCATCCCAATTCCTGACAAGCAGATTGTAATTAACGTAGCTCAATCCGTCGATGTATACTGCCGCAAGTTCCCTATAACAATCAGAAAGAGGCGTTATCCGCCAATACTGCCTAAGCGCCGCATGGGCCACAATTACTTTATAGGCATAGATAAAATATCCTTTTTCCGTCAGTTTTATTTCCGATACGTCGCTGACTGAAGTATCGCGGATTACCGGCTCCCCTCCTTCCCGCCACCGGATTCCTATATAATACGTCTGCAAATTCCCATTTCGATAAACAAACGTGATAACGCCAAGCAGCCCGTCCTGATTCACCTGAACAACTGTGGCAAGGGCATCCTTTTTACCGCGGTACGCGTCATAAAACGCTTCCAGATTCTGCGGATTTTCCATATTACAGTCTTTTGTTACGCTGGTAAATCCCGCCTTTCCAAGAAGCCTCACCGTTTCCTTTCTCTGCGCTGCGGTAAATTCTTTGATATTTGAACCGTAAGAAGGGCCTTCCATAATCTCAACATCCCGATATACCTCCTTCACCTGCTCCCCTGCTTCCAACGCCAACGTCTGCAGCTCTTTCTTCTCCTTTTCTGCAAGCAGACATCTCTCCGCCTGTGGAATCGCCCACAGAGAAGATTCCTCCTGCGTACCAGCATCGGACTTCCGGTCTCTGTGCCAGGAACCGGCGGCATCTTTTTCAGAGGAAACCACATGGTTCGACACATACCGAAATCCCCCTTCCGGAAGAATCCGCACGGTCACCTCATGGGTAAATATTTTCGATGAATGCCGTTCTGGATATACCGCGTTTACCATGATCCGAAGCAGTCCATCCCCATCTTTTTCATAACTTACCACTTCCGGATATGGAATTTCCGGAAATTCTAGTTCGCCCATTTCCCTTGTCCGGAATCCATAACTGTTATCACCGGAAAAATAAATGGATTTCTTCTGCAGTTCTTTACGGTCTATCTGAAAATACGTCTGAATCGCACGCTCGAATTCCTCTCCCGGAACATGGGCAATTTCCCCCGTTCCAATCCCTCTGTCCGCATAAGGGTTCTGCTTTCCATATACCAGAGGATAACAAATGTCAAATAGATCCTGAAAATCAATTTGCCCAAAATCCGCTTCCGTCCAGTCCGTTAAAAACAGATTATTACGTCCATAACCGATCGGGCGGATATACTGCCGGTTCAGCTTCCTGCATGCCTCGCTCAGTGGTTTCACCCGCATAGCCGTATACTCCGGCATAGCGCTCATCGTCAGCGCATACTGTTCTTCCGAAACTAATTCCCCTTCAAACATCACATATCCTTCTTCCGTATACTTCCAGGATCCCGCTTCATATTGGTCGCTGCTTCTGTGTTCCATGGCGCCTTCCCTATATTCGTAATATGCTCTCTCCACAAACACCTTTCTGTTTTCCGTCCGCATATCGTATTTCGCAAATCCATCCGGATAAAGAACCCGGATAACGGTCAAATTCCCGCTCTCTCCTGAAGCCTGGCGTCTGACGAATGCCTCCGCCTTCCCGGCATTTACCATATTTGTCTGATTATCACCGTCAATTGCGGTAACGCCATGCCCTCCAAGCTCTTCTACAATCTGTTCGATCAGCTCAGCGCTCCCCAAATCAGAATTCTCCGCCACTCGCTCATAAATATCCGCGTATAAAACTGCAATCCGCTCCGAATCCAGATCCATTCCCTGGTTCTCTGCTAATCCGCCCCCATCTCCCGGCGCGTCTCCTTCCCTCTCCCGCAAGACCGCATATCCTGCTGTCAAAATAAGGATGCCGATACACATACATATCATAGCGCCTGATAATTTTATTCTCCCTATCATCCATAGTCCCCTTCTCCTACATTTGTAAGATTTTATCTGTTATTAATATTACACTTGTAAGTTTTAAAAGTCAAGCAGAACGCAAAAAAGCGGCGTTCCTGTTTTCCCATGTGGGAAGTGAGAAACGCCGCCTGTGCGGTGTTGTATAAAATTTTTCAATCTACGATAGGTAATTAGCGCGCTGCCTGTTTATTTTATCCGCAAAAGCCTCAATGCCTATCTCTGTTAGAGCAAATAATTGTTATCCCGATCCGCCACCTGCAGGGATGCAAGCGTATACGTCGCATAACCTTCAGCTACAAGCGGCTCCAGCTTACACAATGCCTTGGCTTCTTCATAACTTTTTGTTTTAAATACAACCATACCGGCAACGCCCGGATAACCCTTAAACGGCCCGCAAAGTTTTATTTTTCCGTCTGCATCCAATTTTTTTTAATTTTCTACATGTCTTGTAATGACTGCCTTTGTAACTTTGTTATATGTTTTTCCCTTTTTAATCATCATTACATATAACCATTTTTCCATATTCCCATCTCCTCGTGATATAGCAGGGCGTCCGTCCGCAATATCCCCGTAAATTTACACAGGAATTTCTAGTAAAGCGCAAGAATTTCCGAGACCTTCTCTCTGAACGTCTCGCGGGCTGTCTGGGGTTCCACAATCTCCACGTATTTCCCAAACGACAGAAGGTAATGAACCGTCCAGTTATTCAACTCATATGGAACTGTAACATAATAATTCCCGTCATTGCGTAAACAAACTTGATTTTCCTGAAATTCATCGTACAGCCGATGAACAATTTCCGGGGAAAACCTAAGCTTTAAAACGGGAATATCACTCTTCTCTCTGCATTCAGATATCAGAGGAATATCTGCAGGCAATTTCCTCTCAAAAACTTCCGTCAGAACCTGAATATGTCTCATTCTGGACAGGCGGAACGTCCGAATTTCTTCTCTTAACCGGCAAAATCCAACGATATACCATGCATGAGATTTAAACGTCAGCCGCAGAGGTTCAATGAGCCTTTCTGATTTCCTAAATTCCGAATTATAATAGTGAAACCTGATTGTCCGCTGATTGAAAATCGCATACCCGTCCATTAAGGATATGCCTCCCCCGGTTCCTTTTGCCGACAATATGGGAATCCCGGCTATCGTCAAGGTGTTAATATCCCTGTACACCGTTCTTGTCGATACATGAAAGAAATCGGCCAATTCTTTTGCTGTCACATGTTCATGCCTGACGATATAAAATACCATCTGAACCAAACGCTCTATCTGCATCGAAGCCACTCCCTATGCTGCATCTATACTATAACATATCTAATATGACATATAGCTGTCATATTAAAATATTAAAATACGTATTTCCATTCGGATCAGCATGTGTGTATCGTGTCCCTGCTCCATGCGTCTCCCCTGCCGCTAACCAGCCGATATCCTATCTTCTCCACTCTCGCCGCCAAATCAGCGCGGCTCTCAGCCGCTTCTTCCCCGGTACAAATTTTGTTGTCATATAGTTCATACTGCCTGCGGTTTTTAAGCGGCGACAGATTGGGCATGACTACATTCGCCCCTGCAGCCAGCCCTTTCTCCCTTCCCGCCGCATCCAACGTGCCAAGGGCGGTGGTTGCCGGAAGCAGCGCTGCCGGCAGAAGAATCCGAATTATGGTCAGCAACAGTACCGTTCTCTCGACGCTTCCGGCCGGTTCCTCCGCGTACCGGGTATCATGATGGGGAATAAAGGGACCGATTCCCACCATATGAGGATCAAGTTCCTTTAAAAACACCAAATCCTCCGCCAGATCCCACAGCTTCTGCCCTGGAGAGTCCACCATAAATCCCGCCCCGACTTGATAGCCCAATTTCTTCAAATCATACAGGCACTGCCTGCGCCGGGCAAATTCCATTTCCTTTGGATGAAGGTTTTCATACAGTTCTTCATTCGCCGTCTCATGGCGCAGGAGATATCTGTCCGCCCCGGCTTCTCTCAGCAGCCGGTAACTCTCATACGAACGCTCGCCGACGGATAAGGTAATCGCACACTCAGAATATCCGCTCCGGATTGCACGGACAATATCCGCCAGCCGTTCATCGGTAAAATACGGATCCTCACCGCCCTGAAGTACAAACGTCCTAAATCCCAGCTCATAGCCCCTTTCACAGCATTCCAGAATTTCTTCTTTCGTCAGACGGTAACGCTTCACATTCCGATTGCCCTTACGGATACCGCAATAGTAGCAGTTGTTCTTGCAATAATTGGTAAATTCTATCAGTCCGCGGGTATATACGTCCGCACCATAATATTTCTTACGGAGCCTTACCGCTTCCTCCGTCAGCTTTTGCTGAACGGCGCTGTCTTGTTCCGCCAGCAAAATCAATTCTATAAATTCATCCTTTGTTAAGCTATTCTGTTTTATAAATCTATCTGCAATGTTCATGTCTCCATTGTACCCTCCGGTTCTTCCTCCGGTCAATGACTATTCTACAAAAAGCGGCGTAGAATAATACCTGTCGCCGCTGTCCGGCAGAAGCGCCACAATCGTTTTCCCCTGATTCTCCGGACGCTTTGCAAGTTCAATGGCGCCGGACAAAGCAGCGCCGGAAGAGATTCCAACCAGTATCCCTTCCTTCTTCGCCAAGAGCTTTGCCGCCGCAAACGCCTCTGCTGCCTCAGCCTGATAGATCTCGTCATAAATTGCCGTATTTAAGATCTCCGGCACAAAGCCCGCTCCGATCCCCTGAATCTTATGCGCTCCGCCGCGCCCTTTTGAAAGAACCGGGGAATCTGCCGGTTCTAACGCCACAATCTGTACCCCAGATTTCTTTGATTTCAAATATTCTCCGATTCCGGTAAGGGTTCCGCCGGTACCGACGCCGGCAATAAAAATATCTACCTCCCCGTCGGTGTCCTCCCATATCTCCGGCCCTGTAGTCCTCTTGTGCATAGCGGCGTTTGCCGGATTGCTAAACTGACCGGGAATAAAGCTCCCCGGCGTCTCGTCAGCAAGCGCTTCGGCTTTCTCGATTGCCCCTTTCATACCCTTTGCCCCTTCTGTAAGCACAATCTCGGCTCCATATGCTTTTAGGATATTCCTTCTCTCTACGCTCATCGTCTCCGGCATGGTAAGAATCATCCGGTATCCCTTAACCGCCGCAATCGAGGCAAGGCCGATTCCTGTATTGCCGGACGTAGGTTCTATGATTACTGAACCTTCCTTTAGCATCCCTTTCTCCTCCGCATCTTCAATCATTGCTTTTGCTACGCGATCCTTCACGCTGCCCGTCGGATTCAGATACTCAAGCTTCACAAGGACTCTTGCCTTAAGCCCCAATTCTTTCTCAATATTCTCCACCTCGACTAAAGGCGTATTCCCGATTAGGTTCAGTACGTTCGTATATACCTTTTTCATCTTCGCTCCTGCCTTTCCTATATTTCCTACTAAATTAGTATGAAAAGTGTTGTGTTAACTATAACACTCTCGTATCACTTTTACAATAACATCTTTTTCTTTCGGAACCATTTTGAGCCTCTTTTCCAGCCCTGCATCTTATTTTTCTTCTTTTATTCACGCGTATTCCGTTTAAATAACCCCTACAAACTTAGCCTTATTTTTCAGTTTATTTACACATATAATAAGTTTAGGAATACACGACTTATAAATGCCTGTTTTACTGCCATATCATCCGCAGTCCCTCTACTATCATCATCGGCATGTGTAATCGAACCAAATATCCGATCTTCTTTCGTATCTGCACACCGGCCGCAGCTTAGCGGAATTATTTTTTGAATATACGCCTGATTATGGAGGATAACTATGTATCACACAGATGAACAAAAGAAACGGGAAGCTCAGTTGTTAGAAGCTTTTACTGATTCTAATTTTCAAGATAAACTAAAAGACGCGAGAATTTCTATCGAAGATCGACTCGCAGAATTTATCATATATTTAAAAAAGAAACTAAACCCAGAACAAAAAATTTACGAAAATATTGAATCCCGGATCAAATCCCCCGAAAGCTTCAAAGAAAAGCTCAAGAGAAAAGGCTACATAAAAACATGGGCTGCGTTTGACGATATAGCCTCTAATCAACGTATTATAGCTGCAAATTTACCGGATTTATTGGGTTTCCGAATCAATTGCTTTTTCTGGAAAGACGAAAAAGTAATATACGATATTCTGAGAGAATATTATGATCAAAAGAATTTTGAAAACATTTATTTAGACTTTTCTGAAAATACAAAGCAGCAAAACGGTCATACTATTTATAAACTTTCCGGTAAATATAGAAATGAATACTGTTTTGAACTCCAGATCAAATCAATCATGCATAATATTTGGGGCGAGGTCGAGCATAAAACTATCTATAAAAACAGAGATTACGACGCCGATCTTTCAAATAAAATCACGATTACTGAGGAAGTATTTAATATTTTACAAGCATCGGACAGACAATTGGTTTCACTATTCAAAAAGCAGAATGATGAAAAGCAGTTAACCAACGCTTTGTTTTTTGAAAAAACAAAACAGATTGTCGCTGGCAAAAGCGGAACAGATATTTTGGCAAAACATTATAATGGATTTTTTCAAGTTTTTTCTGACCCGAATAGTCTCAAACATATGAAACGATATGTTGCATATTCGCTGCTGGATGAGAATTATATCAAAGAACCCGTTACATTAAATACATCTAATGAAAAATTTGGGAATTTGAAAATTCAAATTATCACACAATTTTTAGAATATAATTTAAGATGTTTATATTACATCTGTGATTTAATCTACGATATTCCTGATTTTGATTTTTTTATGAGCTTTCTTTCGGAGTATCTGCTTAAAACTTATACAATGGAAACGGAAGCCCCCGACGAATGCGATGCATTTGATGATGATAATGATGAACCCGCAGATGATAACATTGTAATTTTAACTTTGCTGGAGAATAAAATAGGAGGTCGTAAAAAGAATGATTAATATATTTCAAAATAAAGAACTCGATCTGCTCCAAACCAAGAAAACTGTCGATTGGTTAGTTAACAACACTTCCGTAAGCGTATTTAGTCCTATCAATTTTAAGGGGTATCAACGTCAAATTGATGAAAAGCATTGCATGAAAATAGTAGAATTTCTCAAACGTGATTTTTTTATGCCAACAGCAATTATATGTGCTACAGACCATGACTTTACCGACACGTCCAAATTAAGAATTGTTGATGGACAGCATCGAGTAAATGCATTTAAAATTTTGAAAGAAAGCGAATCTCAAAGATATGCTCAGATTAAAGCGTATGAAATTCCCGTTATTGTTATGGCAAATGTTAATGAAAATATCGAAATAGATACCTTCATTACAATCAATAAAACATCGAAAAAAGTCGATACTTCATTAGCTCTTGTATTAAAAAACAAAATGAATAAATACAGTACCAGTGAAGATTTGACTATGCCCAAAGCAGAATACATTGCTGTAGAATTAGCTCAACGATTAAATTATACCGAAGAATCTAATAATATTTGGCTTGATAAAATATTGTTTGAAGGTAATCCCAAAAACACCTCTCAGTTAATAAGTTTAAATGCGTTTGTAAAATCAACGCGCGTATTATTGAATTATATGGCAAAGAAGCATTTGATCTCTTTAGACTGGAATAACCAGAAAGAAATAACGGACTGCATAGATAAATGCTATAAGATCATTACCGCCGTCTGGTTCATCCTGCAAAATAAATGGCCTGATTTATTCCATTCGGATCTTGAAAAAAGAAGAATTATACAGGGCGCTATCGGTTATACGTCTATCAACAAGACTCTGATCGAGTTGCTTAGCCGTACCTCATTTACTGATGAATACAGCTTTATCTATGAATTTGAAATACAAATCAAACAAATGGCAATCGACTCGGACAAATGGCTGCCTGGCGGGATTTTTTCAAAATATTCTTCTGAATCTGGTTACAGTATAGTAGCGCGCGAGTTACTATTAGCTATGGAATGACAACTTATTCTAGCAGTTTATTTGCCGCCTGACGGAACGGCTCGCAGGCGGCCTTTTTTATACAGTTCTGCCCGCCGCTCCCGACAAATCCTTCACAACCTCCCCCGCAAGAATCAGTCCTGCCGCCGCCGGAACAAACGCGTTGCTGCCCGGCGGACGGCTGCTGCTTACCGGCTGCTCCCTCGAATACACAACCTTCAGTTTACGCACCCCTCTTTTTTTCAGTTCTCTGCGCATCACCTTTGCCAGGGGGCAAACCGAGGTCTGGTAAATATCTGCTACTTCAAACGCTGACGCGTCCAGCTTATTGCCCGCTCCCATTGAACTAATCACCGGCGTACCGGCCTGTTTTGCCTCCATAATCAGCGCAAGCTTACCCGTCACCGTGTCAATCGCATCCACCACATAGTCATACCTGGCAAAGTCAAACTCTTCCGCCTTATCCGGCAAAAAAAAAGTCCGATATACAGATACCTTCGCTTCCGGGTTGATATCCAACACCCGCTCCCTCGCCACATCCGCTTTATATCTCCCAATTGTGCTTACCGTAGCAATAATTTGCCGGTTCAGATTGCTTACGCTGACCGTATCATGGTCAATCAAGTGCAGGCGCCCCACGCCGCTTCTGGCTAGGGCCTCCACCACATAGCCGCCCACTCCGCCAATGCCGAATACCGCAACCGACGCATCACGAAGCCTTTTTACACCTTCTGCTCCTAACAATAATTCTGTTCTGGAAAATGGCTGTTCCATCACTTCTCCTCCCCTTCCTGCTATGAATTACATTCTTACATGCTTTGCCGCAAATTATTCCACTTTCATCTTAATCAAATCCGCCAGCGTCACGCTGTCAACGTACTCTGAAATTACTTGGTTCATGCCCTCCCAAAAAGCAGCGACCGAGCATTCCTCCTGCCGCCCGCACGGATAATTCTCTTCGCCCGTACAGGGAACCAGCGCAAAGTTTCCTTCCGTCACCCGCAAAATATCGCCAACCCTATAGTCCACCGGACGCTTCGCCAGCATATAGCCTCCATTATTCCCCCGACAGCTCTTGACGTAGCCGGCCCTGATCAGCATAGGCATAATTTGTTCCATATATTTCAGCGTGATATTCTGCCGTTTTGAAATATCTTTCAGCCGAATATACTCTCCTGAATCGTGTTCTGCAAGGTCAGCCATAATCCGCAGGGCATACCTTCCTTTTGTAGAAACTCTCATAAAAATCACTCCGTATATCCCGTTTACAACTTTATTTTAGGTTTTCGCAAGAACTTCTTAAGAAATTTTCTTTTTCTTTTAGAGAAAGAACATAATTCTGTCATATTTGTACATTATAATAAATGTCAGATAGTTGAAAGACAGACAACTATCCCCCTCATTAAGTTGACGCACTGTGAATAAGACCTTTGCAGTGCCACACTTTACTCTCATTCCTTTTAGATAACTATAACAGAAAAAAGCCTCTGTAGCCAGCCACTACGGGGGTTTTTTCTGTGCGTTCTATGATAGGTTCTATGATATGAAATTGTTATTAGTTTCAAGAAAATTCTCTATCGATACAATATTGCAGCGCCGATTCCATCTGCGGTGAAACCCATTTATCACGATGATACAGCAATTGCTTCCAAACTTCAATTTCAAAATTTTCCACTTCCAGGCAAAACAGCCTGCCTTCCTCCACTGCTTTGGCCGTTACATAATCTGGAAGGAACGAAATGCCGTCTCCCTGTTCTATATGCGCACAAATCAGGTCTGTCCGTCCGATTTCCAGAATTGGCTGGATTTCCAGCGACAGTTCTGCAAGTTTTTCATCCATAAGCCTGCGGTAGCTCATTCCTTTCTCCGTAAGTATAAACGGCTGCCGAACCATTTCATAAATCGAAAGCGATGATTTGCGCAGCAGCGGGCATCCCCTGCCCGCCACAAAATGCGCTCTTACCTTTTCTTCCTTTGCAATGACATACTCCGTATTGTAAATATGGTTGTCCAATGTAAGAATCACATCCGCTTCATTATGATTGAGCAGCCGAAACATTTCTTCCGTCCCGGCAGTAATAATTTTAAGAGTAATGCCCGGATACTGGTTTCGATAATGATGAAATCCCTCCCGCAGCAATGACTCGCACAGGGAATCCGCCATAGCAAGCCGGATATGGCCGGAAACCGTTTGTCTGTCCTGCATACTTTCCCGCAGCTCCTGCGTCATCTTACTGATCTGATGGGCATAGTTCAGCACTTCCCTCCCCTTTTCGGTCAAGACAACCGTGTGATTAATCCTGTCAAATAACTGTACATCCAGTTCCGTTTCCAACTGCTTAATCTGAAACGAAATTGTTGACTGGGAATACCCTAGTGTCTCAGCCGCCTTTGTAAAGCTGTTTAACTCCGCTACATGAATAAATGTGATTAAGTTTTTTATATCCACTTGAGCCCTCCAAAATCTAATATTTCGATATACATTATTATAACTATCAATTTTACAAATTCTCGTTTCTAATATATACTAAATGAACGGAACATACAAACATCGTTTTTATGAGAGGAGAAGCTATGGCCTTTTTTGATACAGCCAGACAATTTTTCATAAACATTTTTAATACGGTATTTTTTATCTTATGGGGCGATCTTATTACCATTCCCCTGCCTGGCGGAAGTTCTCTGGGTCTTTCTCTGCTGGTGCTGATATTGATTCCGTCAGGAATTTATTTCACCATACGAACTCGCTTTCTTCCATTCCGGCTTTTTCCGGAAATGCTGAAAATTACCGTTGAAAACAAAAGCGCATCCCAAAAAGACGCCATCTCAGGAGTACAGGCCTTGATCGTATCCACCGCCACCAGAGTAGGTATGGGAAATCTGGTTGGCGTTGTAGCTGCTATCTCCGCCGGCGGCGCAGGCGCTGTCTTTTGGATGTGGCTCATCGCCCTGCTAGGTTCCTCTACCGCATTTGCGGAAGGTACGCTCGCGCAGATTTATAAAGAAAAAGATCCGCTGTACGGAGGTTACCGCGGTGGTCCGGCCTACTATATTCATAAATTTTTTATCAAAGAAAACAGCAAACGCAGGCGTTCAGTGATTGCAACCCTATTTGCCTTATCCGGCTTACTCTGCTGGTGCGGCATCAGCCAGGTAATCGGCAATTCCGTATCCTCTGCTTTTGAAAATGCCTTCCGGATACCCCCTTTATATACCACGATTGTCCTTGTAGCCATCGCCGCCGTAATCGTGCTGCGCAAAAATGCTACCGTGAAAGTTCTGGATATCATTGTTCCGATTATGGCGTCCTGTTATTTTCTAATAACTATATTTATCATTGTTAAAAACGCCGCGCTGCTCCCGTCAGTTCTCGAACGAATTTTTGCAGAAGCGTTTGGCTTGCGGCAGGCCGTTGCCGGAGGGTTTGGCGCGGTTATCATGAACGGCGCAAGAAGAGGCCTTTTTTCCAATGAAGCCGGTTCCGGCTCCGCGCCCTGCGCCGCGGCCGCGGCAGACATCAGTCATCCGGCAAAAGAAGGACTCCTGCAAGCCTTTGGCGTATTCATTGACACCATCGTAATCTGCAGTTGCTCCGCCATGATCATGCTGTTAGCGCCCGCAGAGCTGACGAACGGTCTGGAGGGTATGGATCTCTTACAGACTTCTATGCAGTACCATTTGGGAAGCTGGGGCGTGATATTTATCGCCGCAATCTTATGGCTGTTTAGTTTCTCGACTTTTATTGGAATATTATTTTATGCCAGATCAAACGTCGCGTATCTCTTCGGAGATAACTGGTTATCCCAGACCTTATACAAACTTCTGGATCTGGTTATGCTCTTTATCGGCGGACTCGCCGCCTATACGTTTGTCTGGGATCTTGGAGACGTAGGGATCGGACTCATGACAATTTTTAATATGATGGCGCTGATTCCGCTTGCGCCGCAGGCCGTGAATTCTTTGAAGGATTATGAACAAAAGAAACATAGCGCAGACGCTGATTAAATTGCTGCTGTTCATTTCGCTATGAAGATCTGTTATATCATGATGATGAAATATTGTTTCTTATTCCTATATTGATTTCAGCAGGAAATCGAGAGGGGACGCATTGTAATAAAGGCATCTGTAAAGTTCGTTATATTTAAGGATATTTTAAATATTTTTCGATTTGTTTAATAGAATCAACAAAATTTGGACACATTTTTTCTATATACTATGTATCAGATAGTTGAAAAGCAACTATCTCCCCCTCAAGAGTGCAAAAGCACTTACTCTCATTCCTTTTAAACAAATAGAAAAAGAGAAAGCCTCACAGTTGTCATTCGCTGTGAGGCTTTCTTTTTGTATATACATTCAGATTAATATTTCATTTACTCTGACCGGAAAACTGAAACAGGAACGCACTAAGAAAAAGCTAAAAGGCAGTTGACTAATTTTACAAAATACAGCGCCATATTCTCACATTCATCAATTGCGCTTCCTCGTCTCCGCAAAACCGCTCCATTTATCTGTAAAAACTGTTATCCACCCTTCTTTCGTCCTGGGCATCTTACGAACTGTAATCGGCCACATATGGTTTCTGATAATATCCTGCTCGGTTCTGTTCAACTCAAAAAGCTCTCTGGCATTGCGGTACGCTTTTTCCGGATGTTTCAGCCCATGCCACCGCTCCCCGGTCTCTTTCGCGTGGGTATGCCAGTCATATAAGAATAAATCATGAAGCATCCCTGCCCTGGCCGCTGACCTTGCATCCAACCGCAGCTTTCTGCACAGCACATAGTTCTGATACGCCACCCGGAGACAATGTTTATAACAGGACGTACTCCCATGATGTGGATAACGCTTCATCTGCCGCACAACCGGGTGCTGTGCAATATCCTTTATTGTACTCCGAAATTCTCTATCATATATCTTGTTCATTTCATTCCCCCTCCTTTGCCGCATGATTTTTCAAAATAAGCTCTTCAACTGATTTCAGCGCTTCCCGATTTTTTCCAGCTTTGCACCATCGCGCAAAGCTGTACTAGAAACCTTCCTCAATCTCCTGAAACGATATCTGCAGTCCCTCCAGCACTCCGGAAGATACCGCTTCTTGATACGTGTACTGTCTGGTTCTCTCCGGGCATTCCCAATTCATCACCGATACCAGTCTCTGGAACGGATCTACTACCCAGTATTCCTTAACGCCTGCCCTCTGGTACTGCATCTGCTTAGTAATATAGTCGTAACTGGCATTGCTTTCTGATACCACCTCCACAATCCAGTCCGGCGCTCCGCTGCATCCGCTATCTGTAAGGATGTCCGGATTGCACACTACCAGAATATCCGGTTGGACACACACGGAATCATCTTCAAACAGCCTCACATCAAACGGCGACGCATACGCCTTGCACTTTCCCTTCTTCTTCCTGATATGATTCTTGATCAAAAACAACAGCTCGGAAACCACCCATTGATGCATGCGGCTTGGCGCCGCCATCATATACAGCCTGCCGTTGATGAGTTCTGCCCTTGTATACTCGGAAAGTTTGTCGATATCTTCCCTTTCGTACTTCCTGGCTCTATACTGGTAAGGCTGGACAGTTTCCTTTATCAGCGTCGGTTCTTCCGTCATCGGGTTATAGGTAAACGGCAGCTTTTCCCTGGATGCCAAAACTTGCTCTATCGCGAGCAGTGTCGCATATCTGGGATTTTTTGTCGCTCCGGAAAATATCTTATTCACAGTGCTGACCGGAATACCGGATAATTCCGCAATCTCTCCATTGGTGATTCCCACTTCTTTTTTCATCTTTCTTAATACCTGAATATCCATATTCCTCCCTGCCTTTCTTTTTAAATCGTTATGTATTATATTATTGTTTGTATTTGTTTCTATTATATTACACTTGGAATTATATTACAACAAATAAATGACCAAATTCGGTGTGTTATCCGAATTCGGTCATTTATTTCCGTTCATTCATCCCATGTAAAAATAGCTGTTTATTTCTCTCCTGGCGCTCCGGCCAGAATTCCCTTTGCGCTGCTGGTTCCAATCCTTGTCGCCCCAGCGTCGATCATTGCCTTAGCCGCCGCATAATCGCGAACGCCTCCGGATGCTTTCACTCCCATATCCGGCCCCACGGTCTGACGCATCAGCCGAATATCTTCTACTGTCGCCCCTCCTGTAGAAAATCCCGTAGAGGTCTTTACAAAATCTGCGCCCGCAAGCTTTGCCACAGTACAGGTCTTTACTTTCTCTTCATCGGTGAGAAGACAAGTTTCGATAATCACCTTCACCAGCGCTTTTCCTCTTGCGGCAGCAACCACTTCTTCAATATCCTGCTTCACATACTGCCAGTCTCTGGCTTTTACCGCGCCTATATTCACAACCATATCTACCTCTTCCGCGCCTTTCTGGACTGCCCAGGCGGTCTCGGCTGCTTTCGCGCTGGCTGCGCATGCCCCCAGAGGGAAACCGATTACACAGCAGGTCTTTACTCCCGATCCGGCAAGCTCTTTTGCAACCAGCGGCACATACCAGGAATTCACACATACGGAAGCTGTCTTATATTCCTTCGCTTCTTTACAAATTGCAATCACCTGTTCCGGAGTTGCATCGGCCTTTAGCAGGGTATCGTCAAGATAGCTTGCTATATTCATCTCCCCGGCCTTCTCTGTCATAAAATTTCCCCCAGAAGAAACTTTATCCAAAATTTCATCTGTAATCTCTGCAATTAACTTTTCAATATCCATAATCTCTTTCTCCTTTATCCGAATAATTCCCCTAACTATTATAATCCTTTACATGCTGGTTATCAACAAAACTTTTCCGTCTAAAATTCCATGTCTTCATATGAAACCAGGTAAACCTCCCCCAACTCTTTTGCCAGCTCCTTACACGCTTCTGTATAGCCGGTCTTAGAAAATAGCATCAATACCTTCTTTCGGTAATGGAACAGCGTACTCTTATGCTGAAGGGCTTTTAATTCTGCCTGCCCTACATCTTCATTCCTCCACTTGCATTCTGCAAAAATGGCTTCATCCTGCTCGTTATCCGCAATAATATCAATCTCCGTCTGGCTTTTCGTAGTCTTATCCGTTCCCCACCAGCGTCCCATATCCGTAAATTCTATGGGCGAGCTTCCTCTCAGGTTCTCCTTCCACAGATACTGTTTACACATTTCTTCAAATACAAATCCCATATACGCCGGAATCTGTTCTTCTATTTTCTGGTAAACTCTCTCCGCGGCTCCGCGCTCAATCAGCGACCGGTTCGACGGGATAAAGCGGTACCAAAACTGAAACATCGAATCCGCCAGCTTGTAAATCGTTTTCTTCGTACTGGCTGTCTTATAAGGATATTCCTTTTCCACTATACCAAGCGACAGCAGTTTGGAGATATAATTGCTGACTGCGCTATTATCCCCAATCCCAGACGTTCCCGCAATTTCGCTGATTTTACTGGAGCCTGTTGCGATGGAGCGAATGATGGCGTTGTATTGCATCGGTTCCCGGCATTCCTGCTTAATTAGGTTTTCCGGTTCTTCATATAGATAGGAAGAAATCTCAAAAAAATTATTTATAATGTTATCCTTCATGCTTTTGCTGTCATTAATTTTAGACATATAAAGGGGAATCCCTCCGGACACTCCATATGCAAGCGCCAGATCCTGCTTGTCAAAATTCTGATAATACTTCATACACTCTGCAAACTGGAATGGCAATATCTTCATCTGCGCCGTCCTTCTGCCGTACAGCGGACTCTGATACCCCAGCACCTGATTTTCCATAAAGGACAGGGATGAACCGCACAGAATCAGCATTAATTTTGACTGCAAAAACTTATGGTCTATCATAGCTGCCAGTAATGACGAAATCCCCGGATAGCAATTTGCAAGATATGGATACTCGTCTATCACAAGAGCCAATCGTTCTTTTACCGACTGTTCCAGGATATAATCCATTGCATCCTGGTAACTTTGAAATGAAAACCTTGATTCCGCTCCTGTAACTGCTGTTATAACCGCATTACTAAACAGCTCTAAATTCTGTTTTTCATTGGAGTCCAAACAGGAATAGAACACCGCCCTCTTCTCTTTGATAAATTCATTTAATAAAGTAGTCTTTCCCACACGCCGCCGGCCATAAACTACAACAAACTCAAACGCTCCCTTTTGATACAGATTTTCTAAAATCTGTAATTCTCTTTCTCTTCCTACAAACATTGCTCTTCTCCAAATCTACCCTCCGTGGCCAAGGGGATACACGCTTCTTTTCCACGTAGGATATTGAATCCAGAAATCGTTTTCCCAAAACACCAAATAGTTTATCATGAAAAAGTTTATTACAATTTAGTTTATTACGTTTAACTTAATTTTATTCTTATTTATTCTATTTGTCAACCCTATATAAATAAAAAGAAGACAAATGCATACCGTTATCTTCTGCACTCGCCCTCTTTTTAGCCATATTATATTCCTGTTTTTCCAATTCTATGCCTGCAGGCATGTAATTGCCACGACACCGACAATGTCCTCTGCTGCGCATCCCCTGGATAGGTCGTTAACAGGCCGCCTCAGTCCTTGTGTAACCGGTCCGTATGCTTCCGCTTTCGCCAGCCTCTGCACCAGCTTATATCCAATATTTCCACTGTTTAAGTCCGGGAATATTAAGACATTCGCATTGCCCGCCACATTGCTTCCTTTGCTTTTCATCCCGGCAACTTTCGGCTCTAGAGCCGCGTCCACCTGCAACTCTCCGTCTATCTTTAGGTTCGGGTAATTTTCTTTCACTCTTTTTGCGGCTGAAATAATCGGCTGCAGACGTTCGTTTTTAGCGCTTCCTTTTGTAGAATAGGACAACATCGCGACAATCGGCTCTCCTTCTGTTATCTGTTCAAAGCTCTTCGCCGAGGCTGACGCAATATCAACCAACTGATCTTCTGTCGGAAATTCCACCAACCCGGAATCTGCAAACAGGAAAACTCCTTCATCGCCGTATTCACAGTCCGGAACTACCATCAGGAAAAATGCGGACACTGTTTTGGTTCCCGGCGCTGTTTTTACGATCTGAAGCGCCGGCCTTAAAGTATCTCCCGTGGAATGACATGCCCCGGCTACCATTCCGTCCACCTTTCCCCGACGAACCAGCATCGCGCCGTAATAAAGGGGATCCTGCAGAAGCGCAGACGCCTTTTCCCTGGTCATCCCTTTTTTCTTTCGGAGTTCGTAAAGTTCTCCCGCCATCTCTTCCAATTCCGGACTGTTCTTGTAATCAAGTATTTCAATCCCGGGGCGCTTAAGCTTCTCCTGTCCGGGTATTTCTTTTCCATTGTCGGAAAGGAGCAGGATTCTTGCAATTCCCTGTTCCTCAATCATGACTGCCGCCGCGGCGACTCTCTCGTCGTAGCTCTCCGGAAGCACGATCAGGCAATTTTTCTTCGACGCCCTTTTCTTAATCTGTTCCATAAATCCCATAAGACGGTACCTCCACTTCCTCTACGGCAAACTGCCTTCTGTAGTATGAATACGATCAATGATTGCAATTACTGTACGGTCTATCGGCCCCAGATGGCCGCAGCGCGCCGCCAGCCTTGCCGAACCGCCCTCCTGGATGATTAAGACATAATCCCCAACGCCTGCGTCCGCGTCCGCCCCGTCGCAGACAACCATTTCATTTCCGTACAATTCCCCATTCAGATCCACCGCACGGACAATCAGTAATTTCTGGCCTTTATAATCATCATGCTTCTGTGTGGACACTATATTTCCAACGACCTTTGCTATTACCATATCTTTGTCTCCATGCCCTTCTAAATCGAATACATACTATCAATAATTGCCGTTATCCCGGCGTCGCAGCAGGCTTCCGGATCCGGAAGGCAGAACGCCCCTTCCTTACTGGTTGCGTAAATGACTGTCTCTCCGACTCCGCTGCCAATCGCATCGCCCGCGACAATAGGCGTACCGGTATTCTCACCCTTTGAATTACAGGGCTGGATTACCATTAGCCGGACGCCGGACAGCCTTTCATCCTTTTTTGTTGCCACTACCGTGCCAATCACTTTCGCAATCTGCATCTTTCATCACCTGCTTTCGTCTGTCTTGCCCGTACCGACAAAGCCTTGTACCCTTACATATATCAACGGCTGCATCCAAGGATTCTTCGCTCGATCTCATTAATCTGATTTACTCTCTGGATATTCCGGTCGCCGGATAAATCTGTTTCCAGCCATGTCTTAATTACTTCCTTGGCAACCCCGTCCCCGATGATCAAACTTCCGATACACAGTACGTTAGTACCGTTGTGGAGCTTGGCGTTGCGGGCGGAATAAATCTCATTTGCAACTGCCGCACGAACGCCCGGCACTTTATTGCACATCACAGAGGAACCGATCCCTACCGCGTCGATCATAATCCCACACTCGCATTTCTTCGAGGAAACTGCCGCCGCAACCTGAAATGCATAATCCGGATAATCACATCGCTCCGTGCTGAAAGTCCCTACGTCCATACATTCATACCCTAACCCGCCTATGTATTTCTTCATTCTCTCTTTCAATTCGTATCCGCCGTGATCAGCGCCGATTGCTATTTTCATTCGGATCCACCTCCTGCATATTTTTCAAATACCTGCCTGCCGTTAATATCAATATAATCAACAACGGCCATAATTGTCGCGTCCACCGGCATGTTCGCGGTTACCGCCGTCTGTCTTGCGGAACTTCCTCCAACCACAAGGACAACTTCCGATTCCCCGGCTCCTACCGCGTCAATTGCAACCACCGGCTTCCCTTCATTTTCTAATGTCAGCAGGCTGATTGGCTGCACCACCAAGAGCTTTAATCCAACCAGTTTCTGCTCCTTACAGGTACACACCGCGCTTCCGATAATTTTCGCTGCATACATAAACGCACCGCCCTCTAATAATTATTCGCGGCTACAAGATCAACTCTTCCTGAAGGACATTTCTGCCTGCAGGCGCCGCAGCCGACGCAATTATGCCCATCGGAGCCGGGAGCGCCGGATAAGATTCCTTTCGCGCTGCTGGTTCCGATCCGTGTTGCCCCCGCGTCAATCATCGCTTTTGCCGTCTGGTAATCACGGACGCCGCCGGAAGCCTTTACTCCCATATCCGGACCGACGGTCTGCCGCATCAGCCGAATGTCCTCTGTCTTGGCTCCTCCTGTGGAAAAACCTGTGGACGTTTTGACAAAATCTGCTCCCGCAAGCTTGGCAATCGTACATACTTTGACTTTCTCCTCGTCCGTAAGCAGACAGGTTTCGATAATCACTTTTACCAGCGCTTTTCCTCTTGCCGCCACGACAACTTCTTCAATATCCTTCTTTACATACTGCCAGTCTCCGGCTTTTACTGCGCCTACATTCACAACCATATCCACTTCATCGGCGCCTTTTTTGATTGCGTCGATCGTCTCGGCTGCCTTCGTATTTGTTGTACATGCTCCTAAAGGAAATCCGATCACACAGCAGGTCTTTACCCCGGAACCGGCAAGTTCTTTTGCCACCAGCGGCACATACCAGGAATTTACGCATACCGAAGCTGTTTTGTATTCTCGCGCCTCTTTGCAGATCGCTGTAATTTGTTCCGGCGTCGCGTCTGCTTTCAGCAGCGTATCATCCAGATATTTTGCCATATCCATATGGGAGGACGCACTGCCTGACGAAATAAAACCAGTGTCTGAAGAAACTTTATTATATATCTCGTCGGTAATCTCTGCAATTAATTTTTCTATATCCATACTTTTTATCTCCTTTGTTTCATTGCTGCCTGGCCGCCGGTTAAGCCTGCGGCAAAATCCCTTCTACGTCGTCGTGGGGACTTGCGATTACGTGTACAGACACCACTTCGCCCACGCGTTTTGCGGAAGATGCGCCTGCCTCTACCGAAGCTTTCACTGCCCCTACGTCTCCGCGCACCATTACCGTTACCAGTCCGGATCCTATCTTTTCCTTTCCCACAAGGCGTACATTCGCTGCCTTTACCATTGCGTCCGCCGCCTCAACCGCGCCTACCAATCCTCTTGTCTCGATCATTCCCAATGCTTCTTTTGCCATGATAATACCCTCCGTTTTTCTTTCCTATTTCTTAGCTGCCGTCTTTGTTCCGGTCTGTGGTAAAATACCTTCTACGTCGTCATGCGGGC
>CAJURK010000014.1 GCA_910588745.1 uncultured Dorea sp.
ACTAGTGTGCTGACCGCATTATATTCAGCCAAACCTCCTTGCCTATCCGTCCATCTGCCGCGTTGGATTTTCTATCCGTAGCCACCGCTACGCCGTCGAAAATCCGCCTTGCAGATGAGCGAATATTCTGCGGAGTTTCGCCAGATATAATGCGGTCAGCACACTAGGGTAATAAACTTTCGGATATTTAAGAGAAGCAGATATTGACAAACATACTAACAGTATGTTAAAGTGTAAAAAATGCATTAAGCAGAGAATCTGCAGACAATTCTTTTGCCCAAGTGTCGTTCCAACTTCAATACGCTGCTGTTTTTCACGAAACTGTTTTTTCAAACAGATTCTAAAGCATTCCTTATTTCCAGATATGCTTTACTGCAATTTACGCAGTGCGTTTCGTTGGCCTGACTCTTACGCTAATAGTAATATATATTTGTCAGAAGGCGATATTTCAAATGCCTTCTGATAAAAAAACTTTCTTACATACCGCTGTCTGGTATGTAAAATGGATATAGCTACCTGCATTTATATAATATGCTGGAAATACGGTAAAAAAGGAGATTTCAATTATGAATCGAAGTTTATTTTCAAAAGATTTTACGTTAGTTGTGATCGGACAGATTATTTCGCTGTTTGGTAATGCGGCGCTGCGGTTTGCCCTGCCATTGTATTTGCTGAACTTAACGGGTTCCTCGGCGCTTTACGGAACAGTTATGGCCTGCGCTTTTATTCCGTCCATTCTGTTGGCTCCGGTGGGAGGGATTGTGGCTGACCGGGTAAATAAACGAAACGTTATGGTAATATTGGATTTCTTTACGGCGGCGGTTATTCTGATTTTTTTCATGCTTATGAAGGAAGCGGATATCGTTGTTCTTTTGACGGTAACAATGATGATCTTATATGGAATTGCGGGAGCGTATCAGCCTTCTGTACAGGCGAGTATTCCGGCGCTGGTAGCGCAGGAGCATATTATGGCGGCAAATTCTGTGATTAATACGGTAAATTCGTTTGCTTCTTTAATAGGTCCGGTAATCGGAGGAGTGCTGTACAGTACATATGGACTGAGACCGATCCTGCAGGTGTGTATGGCATGCTTTTGTCTTTCAGCAATGATGGAAATTTTTATCAAAATACCGTTTCGGAAGCCGCATACAGAGGGAAATATATGGAAGACGGTGAAAACTGATTTTGCGGAAAGTATCCGTTTTATCCGGCGGGATAAGCCCGTGATTGGAAAAGCGCTGTTGGTGATTTGCGGGATTAATCTGTTTTTATCGGCAATGATTATTGTTGGGATGCCATATTTGATAACGGAAGTCCTGGCATTAGAGCCGGTACAGGCAAATCGGCTTTACGGTTACGCGCAGGGAGCGCTGGCTGCGGGAGGGCTTACAGGAGGAATTGGCGCGGGGATTTTTGCAGATAGGCTGCCTATTCAGAAATCGGGGAATTTCATAATAGCCGGAGCTGTCTGCGTATTTCCGATAGGGGTCTCGTTGGGGCTGATTTCATCCGGAATCATAAATTATATGGTCATTACCGTGTGCTGCTTTATAATTATGGTATTTTCTACTATATTTACGGTGCAGATGATGTCTTTCATGCAGACGGAAACGCCGCAGAATTTGATTGGAAAGGTGATTGCCGTAGCGCTCACGATTGCCATGTGCGCGCAGCCTTTGGGAAACGCGTTATATGGCGTTTTGTTTCAGGTATGCGAAGGATTTGAGTATGGGGTTGTATTTTTTTCAGGAGCCGTGTCGCTTTTCATTGCTAAACGTGCCATAAAAATGTAGAATATAGGTAAAAAAGAGGGAAAGCATGAAAACGAAATTAGAAGTATGTATTGATTCGGTGGAGTCGGCGCTGATTGCCCGGGAAAGCAGGGCGGACAGCTTAGAGGTCTGCTCGAATCTGGTTATCGGCGGAACGACGCCCGGCGTGAGTCAGTTCAAACAAATCCGCAAGGCCTGCGATATGGAGCTTTATGTCCTGATTCGGCCGAGGCATGGAGATTTTCTCTATACGGAGGCGGAATTTAGAATGATGAAAGAAGACGTTCGGATGTTTTACGAACTGGGGGCGGATGGGATTACCGTGGGATGCCTGCGGCCCGACGGCAGTTTGGACTTGGAACGGATGGAAGAACTTAAGGACAGCGCGGGGGATCTGCGGTTTACGCTGCACCGTGCCTTTGACGTGTGCAAAGATCCATATGAAGCGCTGGAGGAAGCGGTTGCGCTTGGGATTGACAGAATCCTTACATCAGGTCAGGCGGCGGTCTGCACAGAGGGGCTGAAGTTTTAAAGAAATTGATCGCACAGGCGGGAGAACGGATTGAAATCCTGATTGGAAGCGGAGTAAACGCCGGGGTGATTCGGCGGCTGGGTGGACTGCTCCATGCGGTTAGCTTCCATATGTCCGGAAAGCAGAAGATAGACAGCGGTATGTCTTATCGAAGGGAAAACGTCAATATGGGGCTTCCCGGGCTTAGTGAATTTGATATTCTGCGCACGGATCCGGAAGAAATCCGAAAGGCAAAGGAAGCGCTGGAACAGCTTTGCTCTTGAAGCGCTCCATAGTCCTTTTATCGGTGGAAGCCGGAAAGAAACGCAGGTCATTTTCGCAGGGACGAGGGTTCGGTAATGATGCTCTTTACAGGAACGGATACTGATTAGAATTTTAGCGAAGCGCGAAAGTCAGCGCTTCGCTGTTTTGCTTAGGATAGAGTGTTTGAGACCATGTTCAAACGGCTTGAAAAATAATAACCGGATCGCCGGAAGGGAATCAATATAAGCCTCAAGGAACGATATTCCTGAGGAATAGCTGAAAAATGGTTTGCATCCGGCTATCGGCATTGTATAATAAAGATAAAGAACGAAATCATAAAAATAAATGTTGACGAAATGGTTTGCGCCTGGCTGGGAACGGAAACCGAAAGAGGAAGAAGAACTATGGATCATAGATATTGTGCGGCCAGCAGCCGCTATCAGGAAATGAAATATAACAGATGTGGAAAAAGCGGACTTCTTTTTCCGATGCTGTCACTGGGGCTTTGGCATAATTTTGGAAGCAGCGCGGATATAGAGAATATGAAAAGAATGTGTTTCCGGGCTTTCGATTTGGGGATTACACATTTTGATTTGGCTAATAACTACGGACCGGAATACGGAAGCGCGGAGCGTAATTTCGGGAAAATTTTAAAGGAAGAGATGCGGGCTTACAGGGATGAAATGATTGTCAGTACGAAAGCGGGCTACGATATGTGGGAAGGGCCTTATGGAAACTGGGGAAGCAGGAAGTACTTGATAGCCAGTCTTGATCAGAGCCTTAAGCGTATGGGACTTGATTATGTGGATGTTTTCTATCATCACAGAATGGACCCGGAGACGCCGCTTGAGGAAACGATGATGGCGTTGGATACGATTGTGCGCAGTGGAAAAGCCCTGTATGTGGGAATTTCAAATTATGACGGCCCAACGCTTTTAAGGGCTGCCAAGATTCTGGAAGAATTGAAGTGTCCGTTTATTATTAACCAAAACAGGTACTCGATCTTTGACAGGACGATAGAGCAAAATGAACTGAAAGCAACTGCAAAACGGCTGAACAAAGGGATTATCGCATTCAGTCCTTTAGCGCAGGGGCTTTTGACGGACCGATATCTGAATGGGATCCCCTCAGACAGCCGGATTCGTACAGACGGGCGTTTTCTGAAAGAACAGTCTGTGCGGGACAAATTAGATCAGATCCGGGCATTGAACCAGATTGCAGAAAACAGAGGGCAGACATTGGCGCAGATGGCTCTTAGCTGGGTTTTAAAAGATGAAGAAGTGACAAGCGTACTGATTGGGGCGTCTAAGCCGGAACAGATAGAGGAAAATGTAAAGATAATACAAAAAGTTGACTTTACGGAAGAAGAGCTGGCCGAGATTGACAGAATCAGTCTCAGATGAAATATGGAGTGAGTCAGGGGGATGAAACATTGGCGGGAATAAAGGATGTTGCAAAAAGAGCCGGCGTGGGCGTAGGTACGGTATCCAGAATGTTAAATGACAGCGGGTACGTGGCGGAAGAAACCAGAGAGAAGATTGAAATCGCAATGCGGGAGCTGAATTATACCCCCAATGAACTGGCCAGGAATCTTTATCACAAGCGGACCGGAATCATCGCGGTAATCGTACCCAGCGTGTCGAATCCATTCTTCGTAGAATTTGTTGATTATGTGGAGGATGAGCTGTACGAGGCGGGGTATAAAATGATGCTCTGCAGTACGGTCAAGGAAAGCAATGCGGAGCTGGAGTATTTAGATATGCTGAACCGCCACATTGTGGACGGCGTGATTACCGGGGTACACTCGCTGGACGTAGAAGAATACCGGAAGATCCGCAAGCCGATTGTTGCGCTTGACAGGTATTTGGGGGAGCATATTCCGGTAGTGGCAGTGAACCATAAAGAAGGAGGGCGCCTTGCGGCAGAGGTCCTGATTCGCAACGGCTGTAAGAAGATTCTGCATTTTAGGGGTTCTACGGCGGTAGATTCCCCTTATCATGAGAGGCACTATGAATTTGAGCGGATTATGAAGGAGAATAAGACCCACACCTGCACTTATGAATTGGAGTGGAACCGGCTTGATTCGGAATACTATCAGGAAGTTGTCCGGGACGTGTTCTCGAAAGGATTTGATTTTGACGGTGTGTTTGCCGTAGACTGGCTGGCGATTGAGTGTATGAACGAAACAATCCGCAGGCATATGAAAGTGCCGCGGGATGTGAAATTTGTCGCTTATGACGGAACCTTTATTACGGAGCTTGCAGAGCCGAAGATGACAGCGGTGGTGCAGCCGATTGAAGATCTTGCAAAGGAATCGGTGCGGATGATGCGGGACCTGATCGCCGGAAAAGACTATGAGAATAAACTGGTTATGCTGGAAGCCCGGCTTCGGAAAGGGAATACCACAATCGTGTAGTGGAAGATGCACAAAAATAAAGAGTTAAAATTGAATAGATTGCACAAAAAGAATTTAAAAAAGAAAAAGATATTGACATATATGACGAAGGGGATATAATAAAGAATGTAAAGAGAAACTACTCTATTTTATTTTCCGCAATATGGAACGCGTTCCATATTGCGGGCGAGCTAGAAAGCAATTTTATTTTTTGGCACATATGGAACGCGTTCCATATGAGATAATAAGAGTAGGAAAGAGCAGGATCACATGAAAAAGGAGGAGACAACAATGAAAAAGAGACTTCTGAGTACTTTACTCGCGGCAGTAATGGTTGGAACAATGTTAACAGGCTGCGGAGGCCAGAAAGAAAGCGGTTCAGGAGACGGAAAAGAGAACGCAAAGGCAGAGAACAGTATTACGGTACTGGTGGAGAGCGGCTCTCCGGCCGAAGCCCTTGCGAATGAGACGGCGGCGGCTTTTGAAGAAGAGACAGGCTGCAAAGTAGTGGTGGATGCAGTTGCGTACACAGGAATGTATGATAAGCTTTCTACAGAAATCAAAGCCGGGGAAGCTACTCACGACGTAGGATGTCTGGACGTGGTATGGCTCGCGGCATTTAAAGACGCGCTTGAACCGGTGAATGACGCGGACACCAGCGATTTCCTTCCTACCTTGGAGGAAAGCGGAACCTTAGACGGCAACCTTCTGGGCTATCCAATGTGGGTAAATGCCAAGATACTTATCTATAGAAAGGATCTGATTGCAGAGGATCAGGTGCCGAAGACATGGGAAGAATATCAGGCCCTTGCAAAAGAGCTTGCGACAGACGATCTGTATGGAACAACCGTATTTGGAAGCGGCTCAGACGCAGTTTGCTCATTCCTTGACTTTGCCTGCCAGGCAGGCGCGGACGGACTCGTATTCGATAAAGACGGCAAAGTCAATATCACCGATCAGGCATACGCAGACGCGCTGAATTTTATGGTAGAAAATGCAAATGCAGATTATACGCCGGCAGACTCCCTGTCCACGGCAGCAACCGAGTCCCAGGAATTATTCACCAACGAAAAGGTTGCCATGCAGCTCAACTGGAGCCACCAGTATCCGGCAGCAGTAGCAGCCCTGGGCGCGGATAAAGTCGGATGCGCTCCGATGATCGGCGGAAGCGCAGGAATCGGCGCGACAACCGGCCCATGGTATGAATGCGTGATGAAGAATTCATCCAATAAAGAAATGGCAAAGAAATACGTAGAATACATGTACGAGCATAACGGCGACTACATGGATCTCACATTAAAGATTGCGGGAAGAACCTCCGTATACGAAGAAGCAGGAACAGAAGCCGGAAACGAGCATACATTAGCAGTCCTTGATACATTAGGAGCCGACCAGTCCCAGGCAAGGCCAATGGTAACCACCTGGTCGCAGATCGAAGAAGTATTAACAGGCGTAGTAGAATCCTGCCTCGGCGGAGCAGACATTGAGGAAACTCTCGAAAATGCCGCAGCCGAAATAGAAGCAATCGGCCAGTAATTTTAACGGTATTCTTCGGGCCGGTCCGCAGGAGTTCCGGCCCGAAGAACACTTCACTGCCAAAACCATTTACTTCCATTATTGAAAGAGGGTAAGCAAATGAAATTAATCTCAAGAAAAACATTATTGTTATTCTTTCTGCCCGGCGCAGTATTCATGGGCGCCTTCCTGATTTATCCTATTATCACTATGGTCATCGACAGTTTCTACGATATCGGGATAACCGGAGAGAAAACATGGATCGGCTTAGATAATTACATCCGCGCGTTTACGGCGGGCGGATTTTTAAAACAGCTAAAAAATACGCTGGCATACATCATTCTGGCGGTAGGCATGGAAACGCTCATAGGGCTTTTGTTCGCCCTGTTCTTTGAACTGAATTACAGAGGAAGCAAGGTAATCCGTTCTCTGATGATGGCGCCGTTAATGATTGCCCCGCTGGTTGCCGGACTTACCTGGAAACTCATGATGAGTTCCAGCTTCGGTATCGTCAACGAATTGCTTACAAGGGTGGGGATTTTAGCAAAAAGCAGCGACATCCTGTGGCTTGCGGATACGAAATGGTCGCTGATCGCGTGCTGCATCGCCGACATCTGGCTGACAACGCCGTTCATGATGCTGATGACGCTGGCAGGCCTGCAGGGGTTGGATTCCAGTATGCTGGAAGCGGCAAAAATCGACGGAGCCGGCATGTTTCAGCAGATCATGCTGATCAAGCTTCCGAATATCAAGCCGGTGCTTCTGACGGCATTGTCGGTCAGGATCATCGACGCGGCCAGAACCTTTGACATTATATGGGCTATGACGGAGGGCGGCCCTAATAGCTACTCGGAAACCATCAGCATTATCATTTACAAAACACTGGCAAGGTATAATCAGGTTGGATATGCAAGCGCGATGGCTGTAATCTTCATTGCCGTGCTGGTCATCTTTACACTGGCGTTCATGCAGAGTTTGTGGAACCCAAAGAAAAAGATGAATGGGTAGCGGATGAAGGAGGTTTGTGATGAAGAAAAAAATAAGCATAGGGAAGAATATAGGAATTGCATTATCTGTAATTCTTACGGTATTCTGGCTTTTTCCATATATTTACGTTGTGTGCTGCTCTTTTAAGGAGGGGGCGGAGGTAATTGCGGTGCCTCCCAAGTTCTTTCCGAAGGTTTTTTCCGTAGAGAATTTTCTGGGGCTGTTTGAGAGGATGGACGCGGCGCAGTATTTTATAAATAGTTTGTCGGCGGCGCTTGTCAGTACGGTTATCGCTCTGATTCTGGGTTCTCTTGCGGCTTATGCGATTCAGAGATCCGGGGCGAAATTGTCTGTGTTCCTTGTGGTGCTGGTGCTGTGCCTGAAAATGATACCGACTTCGAGCATTGTAGTTCCCATTTATGAGCTGATCTGCGATTTGGGGCTGTACGACACAAAAATAGCCTTGATTATTGTCTATGCGGCTATCAATATGCCTTTTGTCATGTGGACGATGCTGAGTTTTTATGAAGGAATTCCTACGACGCTTGACGAAGCCGCATATGTGGACGGGGCAAGCAGCCTGCAGACGTTTCGGAAGGTAATCCTGCCGATTTGTACGCCGGGACTGGCAACGGCATTTATATTTACGCTGTTTCTTGCATGGAATGATTTTCTGGTTGCCCTGCTCCTTACCAGCACGAAGGCGAAGACGTTTACCGTCGGGCTGGCTGGATTTTTATCCGCATATAATCTGGACTTGGGACCGATGTGCGCAGGCGCGTTTGTGTTCAGCTTCCCGGTTATGATTATCTCCCTGGCCGCGCAGAAATATATCGTAAGCGGTATGACGGCAGGAGCTGTAAAGGGATAAATGATTACTGTTTACAGGCTTACCTGTGAATAATGAATGCTGATTGGAAAGGGGAAGCCTTATGTCGAAAGAATTAATGCAGGAAAAGATTACGAAGGCTCAGAAAGAAATAGAAGCAAAGAAAGATATGATCAAGATGGGACGGATGCGCCAGCATTATCATTTTATGGCGCAGACAGGATGGCTGAACGATCCCAACGGACTAATTTATTATAAAGGGAAATACCATTTCTTCTTTCAGTATAATCCCTATTATGGATTTTGGGATTATATGCACTGGGGGCATGCGGTGAGCGGCGACTTGGTTCACTGGGAGTATTTGCCCCTGGCTCTTGCGCCAAGCGAAGAGTATGACGACCATATGCGGGGGGGTTGTTTTTCCGGAAGCGCTATCGAGCATGACGGAAAGTTGTTTTTGATGTATACGGGAACCACCCACAATGGGCAAGGATATGAGCAGACCCAGTGTATCGCGTACAGCGAGGATGGGATCCATTTTGAGAAATATGCGGGGAATCCGGTGCTGACCGCCCCGGAAGGGGTGGCGAAGGAGCATTTCCGGGATCCCAAGGTGTGGAAACATGAGGATACCTATTACATGGTATGCGGTGCAAGCCGGGAGGGCAGGGCGCAGGCGCTCCTTTACAGGTCCAAGGATATGCTGCACTGGAACTTTTTTAACGTGATGGCAGAGAGCCGGGGAGAATGGGGATTTATGTGGGAATGTACGGATTTCTATCCCCTTGGCGAGAAATATGTCCTGATGTTTTCCCCGATGGGGTCGGGAGAGCATACCGCCATATATCAGGTGGGGGACTTTGATTATGGAACGGGGCGGTTTTACGCCCATATCAGCGGGGAGATTGACTGGGGATTTGACTATTATGCTCCCCAATCTTTCCAGGCGCCGGACGGCAGGAGGCTTATCGTAGGCTGGGCGAATGAATGGGAATGGATGCCGCTTTGGAAAGACTGGGGACCGACCTACCGAGAAGGCTGGTGCGGGTTCTTTAATATTCCCAGGGAAGTGCGCATGATGGAGGACGGAAGCCTGCAGTTTCTTCCGGCGGCAGAATTCCAAACCATACGGAAGAATCCGGAACAGGCGGATATGATTCTTGTATCGGAAGAAGAAAAGGAGCTGGCGGCCGGAGACGGGGTAAGCTTTGAACTAAAATTTAAGATTGATTTGGAAGAGACTGATGCGCGCAGCGTAGAACTCAGTCTGCGCAGCGGAGAAGGAAAGAGGACGGTTTGCCTGTTTGATTTTAAGACGGCGGAATTTCGTGTGGACAGAAATGAGTCGGACGGGTGGAGCAGAGGCATCTCAAGAAGCGTAATGTATTTAAAAGGAAAAAAAGAGCTGGACGTACATATTTTTTCGGATCAGAGCAGTCTTGAAATATTTACGGACCGGTACCAGAATAACCATTCCAATAATATATTTGCCTCGGACTCCCAGAACCGGCTTTGGATTCGGGCGTATGGCGGGAAAGCCGTTGTTAAGGAATATGAATCCTGGGGGCTTGGGGAGTGTTTTGCTTAGTTCTTTTTTTATGATACCATTAACTTTGTAAGGAGGATTTATTCATGGCTGGAAAGAATTATTATGATGTAACTGAGTGGCCGATGGGCAATCCCTATGAGGATATCGGGGAAGTGATCAATAGCATAATCGCGGATATTAAAGGCAGGCAGACGGACGCCGACCGGGACAAAGGGGGAAAGCCGGGAGCGGTAATCTATATCCCGTCCGGGGATTACCGCCTTGTTACGCAGGTGGTGATCGATATCAGTTATCTGAAGATTATGGGTTCCGGGCATGGATTTGTATCGTCCAGTATCCGATTTAATGTACCGGAAGACGAGTGGGCCGGCCTGCATGAGGTATGGCCGGGCGGAAGCCGTATTCTGGTAGATCTTACTGCGGAGCCGGGGGCAGAAGAACGCGTGGGAGCCGCCTTTTATATTGAGCGGGATGGAAATCCAAGGATTAGTTCTGTGGAATTTGAGGGTTTTTGTATCGACGGCATGCATTTTGTGGACGACGGTTCCGGGGAACCGAACCCGGAGAATACGTATGTGAACGGAAAAACCGGAATTTTTGCAGCCAGTGCGAATGATTCTTTCCGTATTACGGGTATGGGGATGGTTTATTTAGAGCATGGCGTTACCATGTATCATTCGGACGCTTTAAGCATTCATGATAATTTCATAGCGGAATGCGGAAGCTGCATTGAATTGCGGGGCTGGGGGCAGGCGTCTAAGATCACCGATAATTTAATCGGCGCCGGATATAAGGGGTATTCCATTTATGCCCAGAAATTTGCAGGGCTTTTGATTGCGGCAAATAATGTATTCCCGCGGGGAGCAAGCAGCGTCTGCTTCGACCATGTGGCGCGTTCTTCCATTACAAGCAACAGGCTGCATTCTTTCTATCCGGGGATGATTGAACTTAGAGGGAATTGTTCTGAGAATTTAATCGCTTCCAATCACCTTCTGCGCGACCATGAACCGTGGCCTCCTATGCAGGCGCATGATAACGGGCTGGATGATTTGCACGGCCTGGTGTATGTGAACGGGAATGATAACAGCATTCTGGCGAACCATATTTCAGAAGTAATGGAAGGGCAGTATATCAAGCCGGAGGGCGCGCGGCCGGTTATGATACATGTTGTATCAGGGAAAGGGAATTATATCTCGAATAACCATATTACGGCCAGCGCAGGAGCTGCGGAGGAACCGGATGCCGAGACGGATTCCTGCTTTGCAAGGCAGGTAGACGCCCTTCTGACGGTTGGAAAGCTGAAGGAACTGCCAGTGGTAACCGTATTGGTTGAAAAGGAAGCGGCGGGAAATACAGTACTTGATACGGGCAGCGAGGAACAGGTTGTGATGGACAGAAAGGCGAATGCGTTCCGGGCGGCGCCGGTACCGGGAATCCATTCATAGAACATGTTTTCATGAAAGCGGCTTGCAAAACGGGAGATTAAATGCTATAATTCCTACAACAAATGAACAGGGGAGCTTGTATGACAGGCTGAGAGGAAGGTAGACCTTCGACCCTTAAACCTGATGCGGATAATGCCGCCGGAGGAAGTTGCAGAGGAACCAGTACTTTTTCAGGGAGCATCTCAATTCGGGTGTTCCCTGTTTTTTTGCTGTTCATTTACAAGAAAGGATGTGATACTGGCGACCGCGGTACATCTGCGGCGGGTTGAGGGGGAGCGCCCTGAACCTCGTATAACAGCGATGGGAAGCCGTGTTCCGGCGTGAGAGGAGGCCAGCAAGCCTCGACCGAACTTTTTCAGCCGGGGGATTCTGCAACCCGGCATCATCAGGGAAAACACCGCTTTGAAGGCTGTTTTCTCCCACTGTAAAGGAGCGAAAGTACTATGTTTGAACAAATATTTGAAAATGTCCGGCGAAAGTCACCCTTGGTACATAATATTACCAACTATGTCACTGTTAACGACTGTGCCAATATGCTTTTAGCCTGCGGCGGTTCGCCTATCATGGCGGATGAATTGGAAGATGCGGTGGAGATCACCGCTGTCTGCAGCGGGTTGAACATCAATATCGGAACATTGAACCGGCGCACCATTCCGGTTATGTTTGCTGCCGGGAAGCGCGCCAACGAACTGGGGCATGCCGTGGTGCTGGATCCGGTGGGCGCGGGCGCCTCTACGTTGCGGACGGATACCGCACGGGGACTGCTGGGAGAAGTGAAATTTACCGTGATCCGCGGCAATATCTCGGAGATTAAGACGCTGGCTTTGGGCAGCGGCGCTACGAAGGGAGTGGACGCTGACGCAGCAGACAAGGTGACGGAGAAAAATCTGGATGGAACTGCGGCCTTTGCCAAAGACTTTGCCAGGCGCATCGGAACGGTCGTCGCAGCCACCGGGGCTATTGATATCGTGACGGATGGGGTACGGACATTCTATATCCGTAACGGACGCCCGGAAATGTCTGCTGTCACCGGTACCGGATGCCAGCTTTCCGCCCTGACGGCGGCTTTCGCCTCCGCCAATCCGGATCGTCCCCTGGAAGCCGCTGCCGCCGCTGTGTGCGCTATGGGGTTGTGCGGGGAAATCGCCTACAATCGTATGACCGATTTGGACGGCAATTCCTCTTACCGGAACTACATGATCGACGCCATGTACCGCCTGACCCCGGCGGAGCTGGAGAAAGGGGCCGACTATGAAGTGCGATAAGCGGCATATGCGGCTATATGCTGTCACAGACCGGGCCTGGGTGGGGAAGCGGACGCTTATTCAGCAGGTGGAGGAGGCATTAAAAGGCGGTGCGACCTGTGTGCAGTTGCGGGAAAAGGAACTGGAGGACGCGTTATTTCTTCAGGAGGCGAAGGAGATCTGTGCGTTGTGCCGCCGACACGGCGTTCCATTCATTGTAAATGACAACGTGGAAGCAGCCCGCGCCTGCGGGGCGGACGGCGTCCATGTGGGGCAGGAGGATATGGCCGCAGGTGAGGCGCGCCGCCGCATAGGGATGGATATGCTTCTGGGAGTCTCCGTCCACACGGTGGAGGAAGCGCGCCAAGCCGTTCAGGACGGCGCGGATTATCTGGGCCTTGGCGCGGTGTTTCCTACGAATACCAAAACCGATGCAGAGCAGATGCCAGGCGAGCTTCTGGGAGCCATCTGCGCTGCGGTGGACGTACCTGTTGTGGCTATCGGCGGCATCAACCGAGACAACTTACTCAAACTGTCGGGCAGCGGCTTGGACGGCGTGGCGTTGGTGTCGGCTATCTTCTCGGCGGAGGATATTGAAGGAACCTGCCGGGAGCTGCGGGAGCTGTCGGAAAAAATGGTGAACTTATGAAATAGAGCAAAGGAGGCATGACAATGAAAACAGCATTATCAATCGCCGGAACCGACCCAAGCGGAGGAGCCGGGATTCAGGCCGATCTGAAAACAATGACGATGAACGGTGTTTTCGCCATGAGCGCAATTACGGCGCTGGTGGCGCAGAACACGACTGGCGTGAAAGAAATAGTAGAAATGTCTCCCGCGTTTCTGGAGGCGCAGATTGACGCGGTGTTTGAGGATATTCCGCCCGACGCGGTGAAGATCGGTATGGCGGCTTCCTGCGGGCTGATTGAAAAAATTGCAGAGCGCCTGAGCTTTTATCAAGCTAAGAACATTGTGGTGGATCCGGTCATGGTGGCCACCAGCGGCGATCGGCTGATCGACCAGAAGGCAGCGGACATGCTGAATATTTGTCTGCTCCCTTTGGCGGCTGTGGCGACACCCAATATTCCGGAAGCAGAAATCCTTTCCGGCATGGCCATCCGCAGCCGAGAGGATATCGAGGCCGCTGCCAAACGCATCGGCAGCGCCTGCGGCTGCGCCGTCCTGCTTAAGGGCGGACACAACATCAACGATGCCAACGACTTCCTGTATGCGGAGGGAACCGGAACATGGTTCTACGGGACGCGCATTGATAATCCCAACACTCACGGCACTGGCTGTACCCTGTCCAGCGCCATTGCCGCTAATCTTGCCAAGGGCTTTGATTTATCCACGTCAATCCGGCGGGCAAAGGGATATCTTTCCGGCGCGCTGGGAGCTATGCTGAACCTGGGCCGCGGCCGAGGGCCGATGCAGCACAATTTCAATTTGACTGGCGAATATGAGAAGGAGGCAGAATAACGCAGACCACATTTGTCCAGTGAGGGCAGGTATCATTACAAAAAAAGCAGGTAACGCGCCTACTTTTTCTGTAATTATAATACCACAAAAACGGCTAAAATTCAAGTCTGGTAACCATATCACAGCAGTGTTATACTTATCAAACATTACTGTTTACACGTCACCTGCCGGACGCGGGCTGAATCAGGAGCAGGTCTCTAAGCAGACGGAGTAACATTCCATTGAACGATCAGCTAACGCAGACTAAGCCGCTCAGGAAAGCCTTCGCGTCTAAGTCTGCATAAGCTGCTATTTCAATTCCATGAAAAGCACTCCTGAATTGTCTGCTTAGAGACCTGCTCCTGATTCAACCCGCTGTTTGCCAAATGACCTGTGACCTGTAACTATCAAACGTTACGGCTCGCTCCGTGATTAGTGACTATCGAGCGTTACGATTTCAAGTGACTGACAGCTTGGATAGCTTCAGCATGGGGAACAGGAATTGCCGAGCAGGTTTACGGCAGTTTAGCGACTGCCGTAAGGGAAAGCAGCAAGAGGAAAGCGCAAGGGAGGAATGTCTGTGGAGAAAAATTGGATGGTATTGTTACAGCAGCAGAATCAGGTGTCGGAAGTCGTAAGAACCAATCAGGTAACAGAACGTTACGGACTGGCGTTAAGCGAGGAGGACGCCGCGTTGATTGCAGCAGAGCGGACGAAGGTACTGCAGGAACAGAAAAGGGTTGAATTCGGCGGCGGTATTATGCCGAAGATTATTTATGAGTTCTGTGATTCATCCTACATTGATCAGAACAATTATGTTGATACGTTGATCAGCCTGCAGGAGATATTTTATCTATATAAGAATGAGATGCAGGATGAAATTTCCGACGATGAGCTTTTGCACTTTATGAAAGAACAGTTTGAGACGATATGCTACGGCGATTTGGGGTATCTGGAAGGTACGTGCCTGCGTATTTTCGCGGAGGCCGTCAGGGCGGGATACAGAGGATACCAGGAAACGGGAGGATACGGGGAATATGCGGAGTTTGATGAAGTAAAGAGATGGGATTATGATTTGTATCTGGAAACCTTAAAAGAACTTTGCTGGAGGTAGCTGCTTATGAATTATAAAATGGAAGAACTGATTCCGATTGTAGGGAAGCTTGCGGGACGTTACACATCTTTTGAGAGTACTTCTGTTACTTATGAGAAGGCGGAGCAGTTCATGAAAGCGGTATTATATTGCATCCATGAGACGGAAACATATGGCCATGGAGGGATTGTTGCCGCAGAGGGGCTGTCTGCAGAACAGGCCTATGAAACCGGGCTGGCCCTGGTGGAGGAGAAAGTAAAACTGGCGTTAAAGCTGTATAACGAGCTGATGCAGGGGTTTGCAGACTATGATAATTTGTGTCTTCGCGATACGGTGGTAAATGGCCTTCCTGAATTTTTTAAATGGTATGATACGAAATACGAACCCCAAAATACGATTCTGACGCTGGATTATCCGGTGCTGAAAGATTTGTCCGGATATTCGGGAGCCGATAAGATCTATGAATATATTTGCTGCGTTCGGCTGGAGCAGGCATTTCTTCATATGTTTCCGGAAGCGTGGGTGACGGGGATTTTGATTAAAAAGGATCCCGAGTATGAAGAGATGATAGAGAATGTTTGTGAAGTAGTTCTGATATCAGTCGTCTGCCATATGACGGCTTCGAAATCGCTGACGGAGGATTTTGAAGAGGAGGATTACATTCGGCTGCAGAAAGTATTTGACGGGATGGACGCAGAAACCCTCAGAGAACGGTTTCAGAAAGCATTAGAAGAGCTTATGTCGAAGCTTTCCGGGGATACGGACAGTCTGGCGCAATATCTGCGGGGCGCGCTGGATGATATTGCCGTTCGGGTAAAACATGCCGCGGGATGCGGAGGGCTGCAATATATTCTTGTAAAATAGTGACAAAATTGTCACGAAAGAATTCACCGGAGCGTCACGAAATTTGGATAAAATAGAATCATAGAAACAGGTTTACGGTAAGGAGGTATCGAGGGAATGGAAATAGTAAGATGTGAGAACCTTTCCAAAATCTATGGTTCAGGAAATACTTGCGTGAAAGCCTTAGACGGCATATCCTTCAGCGTAGAAGCGGGGGAATTTGTGTCCATCGTGGGGCCTTCGGGCAGCGGAAAGTCTACGCTTCTTCATATTTTAGGCGGCGTGGATAAACCGACCGAAGGAACGGTGCTGATCGGCGGTACGGATATCCATGGGCTTAGCGAGAATAAACTGGCCGTTTTCCGCAGGCGGCAGATTGGACTGATTTATCAGTTCTATAATCTGCTTCCGGTGTTGAATGTGGAAGAGAATATCGTGCTGCCGCATCTTCTGGACGGAAGGGAGTTAGACCAGGAACGGCTGGAACTGATTGTGGAGCAGATGGGACTGGCAGACCGCAAGAATAATCTGCCGGGACAGCTCTCCGGCGGGCAGCAGCAGAGAGTGTCTATCGGCCGGGCGCTCTATAACCATCCGGCTATCGTGCTGGCTGACGAGCCAACCGGGAATTTAGACCGGAAGAATGGAGAAGAAATCATACGGCTTTTGAAACAGTCAAACCGAAGCCAGAGGCAGACATTGATTCTCATTACCCATGACGAAAGCATCGCCTTACAGGCAGACCGGATGCTCAGCATAGAGGACGGACGCATTACCAGGGATGAGCGTATCCGGATGACCGGAGGTGAGGGACTGTGAGAAAAAGAAATATTGTTTATTACGTAACCAGACAGTATATGAAGCAGAACAAAAAACGAACGGCGACTACATTTTTTGGAATTGCCTTTATGGCGCTGCTTATGACCTGCGTGTTTGTGGGGAAAGATACAGGGCTAGGCTATCTGGAACAGGCGGCCGCCTTAAAGGAGGGAAACTGGCACGCGGCGTTTTATGATATCAGCGGGGAGAAAAGAGAAGAAATTCAGAACCTTCCCTATGTCAAAGAGACGGCGGTATCCGAACATCTGGGACATACGGTATTTGACCAGTCGGGAAATGCCGAGAGACCTTATCTGAATGTGAAAGGATATACGAAGAACTGCTTCGACTGGATGAACATCCGCCTGGTAAGCGGAAGGCTGCCGGAGCGCGAGGACGAGATAGTCATTAGTAAAAAAGCGCTGGAAGATGGCTCGGATCTTGCGCTGGGAGATGTGGTAGACGCGGCATTTTTCCGCCGTTCTGTTACAGGGACGGACCAGGAAGCGGCAGAGACAATATTTCCTTTTTCGGGCATTATCCTAAAATATGGGGAAACAAAAGCGGTTCCGGAAGAGTTTCCCTATTATGGGGAAAATACAAGCTTTAGGGAGAACACAGAGTATACCGGGGAGACGGGACGCTATCGGATTACAGGCATTATTGAGACGCCGGGGTATGAACAAAGTTCTGCCGCAGGGTATACGGCTATTGCCCTGCTGTCAGAGGAACGGGCGGAGAGTTTGGAGAACTTTCGTCTAAGCGTGATATTTGACCTGGAGAATCTTCCAAATGAATACGCTGCTGAGCTGCGCGGGATTGCAGGAAACAATGCAGTTGATTTTAATAATTACTTGCTTTCATTTTCGGCCAATTCTTCCGATAGTACGATTAATACCGTGGTTCAGTTTATGACGGCGCTGTTTACCGGCTTGATTATGGTTTGCTCTGTTTTGCTGATTTACAACGTATTCCATATGTCTTTTCAGGAACGGAGCAGGTATCTGGGAATGCTTTGTTCCGTGGGCGCTACCGGAAGGCAGAAGCGCAGCAGTATTTACTTTGAGGCGGTGTATCTGCTGATCTTTGCCCTGCCTGCCGGGATGCTTGGGGGCGCGGGCGCGATCTTTTTGGCAATGCAGTTTTTAAGGCCGGTTCTGGGAGAGTTTATGGGGCTTGAGGAGATTGTAAAGAGCTGTCCGGTATCGATTCGTATTTCAGCAGATAATATCCTGGTTACGGCAGCGGTCAGTATTGTGACGGTACTGATTGCCGCCTGGCTGCCTGCAAGAAAAATCGGCAGGATCGGTCCTATTGAATGTATTCGCGGAAACACCGAAAAACGCCAGCGCACGTATGCGATGAAACCAGCCGCTTTAAAGCGGTGGGGAGCGGAAGGAATGCTTGCCGCTGCCGCGCTTACAAGGCGGGGAAAAAAGGCAAGGGCTATGGTTGCCGCCTCTGCAGTTTTTATGGTGATCCTTGTGGTCACGGCATTCGGCTCTTTGGCCATCCATAAGATCATGCAGGAGAAGACGCACGGCGAAGATTTGTTTTCCATGTCGGAGGAACGGTATGATTATACATTTTACGGAGACGCTTATACGCCGGTTTATGAGAAAATTGTGGAGGAAATTCAGGCGGATCAGGGAGTGGAGAAAGCCGTATTATGGGGAGACGGAATCTTCGCCGGTTCGGTCCCAAGAGAGGTATACGGAAAAGAATTTTGGGAATCCCTTAAGAACATCTATGAGTTGAATTACAGAAAGGAATTGTCCGAAGAGGAATTTCGGGAGAAATATCCCGCGGATACGGCAAATGTAAATATTCTGGAGGTGGACGACGGGACGCTGGAAAAATTAGCGGCGGCGGCAGGCCTGGACGAAAAGAAGCTTACAGACAGCGGACGCCCTTCGGCGATCATTATGAACGAAGGAGCTATTTCCACAGACGATCATACGATTTGGGGTATGGAGCCGGAACGCTATCGGTATTATCATATAGAGAACCTGACGGATTACCTTCCCGGGGAGGAACTTCCCTTAAGTTTTTACAATGAAGGGAAAGAAGAAATGGTGGATTACCCCATAGAGATAGCCGGATTTGTGAAACCGGAGCAGATTCAAAGCTTTTCTTTCGGGTTGGGAGACTGCCTGTGGGTGATTGTCAGCCGGGAAATTGCAGAAGGAATCCGGGCGGCGGCAGACAGCAGTGAAGACCATTCGGTTATTCATCCGTTCCTGATGATAAAGATGAATGGAAAGCAGACGGATTTGATTGACAGGCTGACCAGCCTTTGTGATAATGAAGATACCGATTTGATGCTGGGGAAGAACTCATATGTGGTTACGTTTGCCAGGGCGCTGGTCCGGATTGCGGATACGCTGCTGGGCTGCTTTGTGGCGCTTTCCTCGGTTATCTGCCTTTTAAATCTGTTTAACTCTGTGAAAGGATGGATTAGCGGAAGAGGGCAGGAACTTGCAATTCTGCAATCGGCAGGTATGACGGAGAACCAGATGAAAAAGATGCTGCTTATGGAATGTCTGGGGATTTTCGTGAAAGCGGCGGCGCTTGCGGAGGTCTGCGGAGGTCTTATCGTATGCGGGCTTAGGAAAGGCATAGAGGTGATTGTGGGAAGGATGGTTATTCCGTTTCCCTGGGCGGGCATCGGGGCGGCAGCGCTGCTGGCGGCCGGGGCGCTTGTAGGAATTGCGCTGTACAGTCTGAAAAATGAATGCGGAAAAGATATGTTTGAAAGAATCCGCAGCGAGAATATTTAGAGTTTGCACATGAGCCGGCGGACGCGTTTGTCACGAGAGACGCGTTGGAGTGAATCTCCGTTTACCGCAATGTGGAAAAAGTATCTAAGTTAGCGGAATAAGGTGGAATTATGGAGCTTAGCGTATTGATTGTTGAGGATGATGAAATCATTAGGGAAGGGCTGGAGCTTGCCTTAAAACAGGAAGGATGCCGGGTCTATGCGGCCGGAACGGCAGGCGAGGCGCTGGAAATCGTCAGGCGGAAGACGCCGGTTGATTTTTATCTGTTGGATATCCTGCTGCCGGATGGGGACGGATTTATGGTGTGCAGGGAAATCCGTAAGCAGACGGATACGCCTATATTGTTTTTGACGGCCTGCGACGACGAAGTGAATACGGTGAGGGCGTTGGAGCAGGGCGCCGACGATTATATTTCCAAACCGTTTCGTATCCGCGAGCTGTTTGCCCGGATGAAAGCCATTTTAAGGAGGACGCGCCGGGAAGAGGGGAACCCGGAGCAGGTGGCCAGGGTTGGACGGACCCAGGTATATCTGCAGACCGGAAGGATCTATTGCGGTGATGAGGAAATCGTTCTGACGGCGATGGAATATAAGCTGCTTCTGATATTTTTAAGCCACCGGGGACAGACCCTGACCAGAAGGCAGATTCTGAATGATATCTGGGATGAAGCGGGCGATTTTGTCAATGATAATACGTTAAGCGTCTATATAAAAAGACTTCGGAAGAAGCTGGGAGATACGTCGGAGGGGCAGGTGATCAAGACTGTCCGGGGCGTGGGATACCGGATGGAGAAATGAGGTGCGGGAGAGAATGGAGCTTAGAATCCAGCTTGTTATCATGGCGTTTGCGGCGGCAGGCTGCCTTATATCAGGAAATCTTAAGACGATGTGCGTATTGCTCGCCGCCTGCGGCGGAGCTTTGTTTCTGACGACGGTTTTCTTCCGGAACAGAAGGGAGAGGGAACTGAGGGAGATTATTTTGTATCTGATGCGGATACAGGACGGACTCTGTCTGCCGGAGCTGAAAAGATGCAGAGAAGGCCGGCTTGCCATTCTCGAAAGCGAGATTTATAAGCTGGTGGTGCAAATCAGCAGGGAGTCTGAACGGGCCGGTAAGGAAAAGGAATACCTGGCGGAAATGCTCTCCGATATTTCCCATCAGGTCAAAACGCCCCTGTCTTCTATTACGATTATGACAGAACTGCTGCGTTCCGGAGAAATCAGCGAGGATAAGAGAGAGGAATTTACCGATAAGATTGATTCGCAGGTCAGGCGGATTACCTGGCTGATTCGGAATCTTCTGACTTTATCCCAATTGGATGCGGATATGTTAAAGCTGAAACGGGAGAATGTTTCTGTTAGGAAGCTTTTGGAGGAAGCCTGTCAGCCATTTGAAATTATGGCGGAACTTAAGGGGGTTATGCTGACGATAGACGCGCCGGAGGATATGCGGCTTATGTGCGATGAGCGCTGGACGGGGGAGGCGGTGTCGAATATTGTAAAGAACTGCTTAGAGCATACGTCCGCCGGAGGAAAGGTTGAGATTCAGGCGGCGCAGAATAATTTCTCTACGACAATTCTCGTAAAAGATAACGGCGCGGGAATTCCGGCGGAGAACCTTCCTCACATCTTTGAACGATTCTATAAAGGCGCGGGGACGCAGAAAGACAGCGTGGGAATCGGGCTTGCGATGTCAAAACAGATGATTCTGCGGCAGAACGGGACGATCCATGCAGAGAGTGAGGAAGGAAAAGGAAGCTGCTTTCGGATTAAGCTGTATACGGATGCGACACTCTGACAGGGGCTGCATTCTAACATAGAAATTTGCTGGATCGGCCCGAAATCTCAATATATTATTTTCTATTAAACAATTTGACGGCCAGCAGTACTGCCGCTCCGGACAGACACAGCGTAATCCAGACTGCGTACCGGTAATCGTTTGGGGTTTCTAATCCTGAGAGCATACCGGAAGCGCCCAGCAGACGCACAGGCAGATATTCCGTTATTTTCGGAATGAATCCTGCGAGATAGAACGAAAGCGCGGCGCCGCCCGTTGCTGCAAGAACTCCGGAACTGGTGGTGAAAATAACCGACATCAGCAGAAGCAGCGAGATCATCCAGATTCCCCCAAGATATGTGCAGAAAGCGGCGAACAGCAGATGTTCTGCGGCACGGTTGTCCCAGAAATACTGGTT
The DNA here is from genome assembly GCA_910588745.1 of uncultured Dorea sp. Lineage (GTDB taxonomy): Bacteria > Bacillota > Clostridia > Lachnospirales > Lachnospiraceae > Claveliimonas. The sequence continues at coordinate 21,699 of CAJURK010000014.1, forward strand.
ATAGCCATACGTAATCCCAAAGCAAAGCCAGTAACACAGCGTCCATGCCGAAACCATGACTCCAGCTTTTGCCAGAATGACCTTCCATCTTTTTAGGCTCTTTGTGAGCATATGAACCAAAGTCCCGCGCTGGTATTCTGTCGTTAGGATGCCTCCAAACAGCAGGAGGAATAAGAGCAGCCCCATGGGAATATTTTTATAAAACTGCGCCCAAGAGGTAAGCGCATCCACATTTGTTTCGGTTAAGATCAGTCCCATATCCGACAAGTCGGCGGAAAGCATTTTCATCATCCAGGGCGTCAGTTTGGCAATAGCCGGATTCATGATGCCGAACAGGGTAAAGAGAATCAGCAGAAGAACACATTTTCCGGTACGTATCAGTTCTAACCATTCTTTTTTTGTAAATGCGAGAAATGCCCTCATCTTCCTATCACCTCCATAAATAAATGTTCTAACGTCGTCTCTAACATCTCAATGCGGCGCGGGGATATCTGGTTTTCTGCCAGATAAGCCATAGCGCGGAGCATATCTTCCTGCGTTTTACCTTCACAGGTTACAAGCAGGCTGTCGTTTTCTTGTTTTCCAAGGAAAGCGTCGGAGAATTTTTCCGCGTCTTCTTTTCGATGAAATTCCGCTTGAAATCCCCGCCCGTTTCGGAGTGTGCGAATGTCTTCCATGGTTCCCCGAAAAGCAAGGGTTCCTTTGTGTAGGAATGCGATTTCATCACAAATCCGCTCCACGTCTGTCAGAATATGGGTAGAAAAGAGTACGGCCGCGTATTTTCGCACAGACTGCAGGATTTCTAGGATTTCTTTGCGTCCGGCTGGGTCAAGGGCGGAGGTTGGCTCGTCGCAGATTAGAAGTTTTGGACGGTTCAGGAGCGCCTGGGCTATTCCAAGCCGCTGCTTCATGCCCCGGGAAAACCCCTGAATGCGCTTATTACTGTTTTTTAGGCCGACCAATTCAAGAAGCTCTTCGGAGCGGGAGGTCAGTTCCCGCTTCGGTATTCCAGTGACCTCGCCGCAGAGACGAAGGTATTCTAAGGGCGTCAGGAATCCGTAAAATTCCGGCACGTCCGGCAGGTAACCGATATATTGATTGGTGTTGTTCTGGCCGTAACGCACGGTCTGTCCGTGGACGGTTATTTCACCGCCGTCCATTTTCAGGAGTCCCAGAATCAGCTTCATAGTAGTAGTTTTTCCGGCGCCGTTTGGACCGATGAATCCGTAGACGGAGTGTTCTGGTACGGAAAAGCTCAAATCTTTTACAGCCTGATGCCGGCCAAATGACCGTGATACATGGGAGAGGGTAAGGACATCCATCTTAAGCATCCTCCTTTCCCAACAGGAAATACAGGATTGGACCGATAAACTGCATTCCAATTATTACGACCAGAATCCACAGGGTTCGGTTTCCCAGCTTGTAGTGTTTGTGGGTCAGAATATGGCGCAGAGCCAGAATCAGCAGCGCAAATTGAGCGATAGCCAGTGGAATTAAAAATGGTAAAATATCGGTAAGATTCATGATAATACTCCTTCTTTCATTTTTTGAAATTCTGTGAATGTTTCCAGGACTGTAAATGCCGGATGGGAAAAGGTGTCCGAGAGGCTTCTTTTTACAATATCCCGGTATCTGGGGGCGGATGCGCCAAGGTCAAGTTCGCTAAACCAGAAATCCATTTCGTTAAAGAACGCGTCCCCGTGGGGCGTTAGGTTCTCATCCTGCAAGAGAAACCGTACATCTTTCACATATTGTTTCAGTCGGGCCAACGCCTGCTCGGGTTGGTTCTGGGCGCAATAAGCAATGGCGGCGGCATACGATAAATTGGCGGAAAGATTAGGATTTAATTTGTCCAGGTGAAAAATTTCCGCCACATTGTCTGCCCGTTTCAAAGTTTCTTTACAGAGTTCCGCATCGCCGGCGTGAATGAGAAGATACTGAATCAGGCTGCTTATCATGGAATGCAGATGGGTATAGATGCTGACCTGGGTATAGCGTATGGCTTTCTTATGTTCGCCCGCCATTTGATATGCCTGGATCAGGCAGGCATCTCCCTGCATGACCATGTGGTTTGGATTTAAGTGATCTTCTAAAGCTTCGACCGCCTCGGATATCCGCCCGCACTGCAGATCCAGAATCGCCTTTAGCATAAAAGCATTTCCGGTGATTTTGGCGTCCTTGCAGCCGTCTAAAATGTGTCGGCATAATTTAACCGCGGATTCTAAGATTTCTTTCTGGCGGTTCGTATCTTTTGCAAGGGAAGCATGGTTCAGCCAGAGGATACCGATCTGCAGGAGAAATGGATAGCAGGAATAGTATTTTTTCACCAGTGTCCGGCTTTCTTCTATTACAGATTCAAAAGGCTGCCTGGAAAAGTCTTTTGCCAGAGTCTGGTATATTTTTTGAATCTGTTCGCTGGAAAGCTGCGGTTCATATCCAATGAGATCGTCGATGGAGATTTGAAAAAAGGATGCCAGCAGCGGAAGCAGCAGAATGTCAGGCAGGCTTTGCCCGGTTTCCCACTTGGATACGGACGCCTTTGTCACGCCGACGAAGTTTGCCAGTTCCTCCTGGGTGATCTTTTTCTCGCGTCTAAGCTTTGCGAGTTTGTCTGAAAAATGCAGTGTATTCGTGATATTCATAAGATAGCCTCCGTTCTGTCAGCGCTTGAACTACATCGGAATAAATGCAGCGGATAAAGGGCGCGTATTCCTTTTATTGTATGGATAATCATTGGATTTATTATTATTATAGCTTTAGAATAGATATGGAGCAATGGATAGGAAGGATACTTTGCGATATAAAATCAACTGACAGTTAACAAAGAGCTGCCGTAGCGGCAGCCTCTGTCATTGAATATACATGTTATTTCTGATATACTTTATATTGAATTTGACTTATAATCATAATAGACTGCAGAATTTATAAATAAAAGTTTGACTAGTAAAGAACGAAACAGAAAGAAAGGTGTAAAGAAATGGGTATAAACCTTGATAAACCGCATTTATGGAAACAAGATATTATTCAATCCGTGGATTTATATAATACATGGTTTATGGACTTTGCGCCTAATGCATTCAGGCAAACGCGTGTTTTGACAGCAAAGAGCGTAGAAGAAGCTTTGAAAGTAACGAGCTATCTAAATGATGTTTCGCCGGATATATTACAGAATCACCCAGAGGTTTTGTCTATTTTGAGAATGTCAACGTGTCCTCCAATAGCGAGGGATAGGCTGATAGGATTAGCTGGAGTCTCAAAGAACCTTGTGCAGAATATGGAGGATTCCCAAAATCCTCATATTTCACCGAGAATGAAAAAAGAAAAACTGAAAATAGAGTTACAGAGAATATCCGAAATTATTATTAAAATGGCTGACCCTGATATTTTTACATGGCTGTCTGAAAAGAGAAATCCTAACGAAACGGAAATTATACGTTCGTCTACTATAGTGGCTGATAGATTATGTGGAGCCGTTGCAGATCCTATTATCCGCAATGCGCAAGAAAAACGTCAGCTTGCAGCGATAACAGACGTATTGAAGCATAAAGGATATTTGTTATCAGAAAATGGAGTACGGTATGATGAGATGAAACCAGGTTCATTCGCGTTTCATACAAACGTGCCTGTATATGTCACAGGAAACCAGGGCGGAACAGTAAATATTCCTGTAGACGTTGCGATTATGCCATTTGCGGCAAAGGCCGGGGATATACCTATACTTTTAGAAGCAAAATCAGCGGGCGATTTTACAAATGTGAACAAACGACGTAAAGAAGAAGCTGTAAAAATGCAGCAATTGAGAAATACATACGGAAATAACGTATCATATTCATTGTTTTTGTGCGGTTATTTTGATTCCGGTTATTTGGGCTATGAAGCGGCAGAGGGGATAGATTGGATATGGGAACACAGAATAAAAGACATAGAACAACTAGGAATTTGAAAATGATGGAGCAATCCCGAGCTAATAAGCAAGAAATGATTGATAAGCAAGAAGATATTGAAAAACGCCGCAGATTTGGACAGTTTTCAACACCTTATGAATTGGCAAAAGAAATGGTGTCGTTTGGACTTGGCCTTTTGGATACGGATGAAGTTACATTTTTGGAGCCGTGTTTAGGAAGCGGCGCGTTTTATTCAGCTCTTTTAAATGTAACAGATGACGACTATACTGTTAAGTTCGCTACAGGCATAGAAATTGATCCGGTATATTATAGTTGTGCAAAAAGTCTTTGGAGTGATACAGGTATAAATATTATCAATGACAATTTTGCCAAGGTAGAGCCTGACAGGAAGTATAATTTTGTTCTGACCAATCCGCCGTATGTACGTCATCATTATATATCACAGGATGATAAAATACATTTAGCTGAAACCGAAAAAATGGAAACCGAAATTGCTTTATCCGGGTTAGCAGGCCTGTACTGCCATTTTATTTTATTGGCAAACAAATGGCTTGCGTCGAACGCTATATGCGGCTGGCTCGTTCCAAGTGAGTTCATGGATGTAAATTATGGAAGTGGGATTAAAGATTATTTGCTGAATCATGTTCATCTACTACGCATACATCGCTATGATCCGGATAATTCTATGTTTTCAGATGCGTTAGTTTCATCTTGCGTTATATGGTTTAAAAACGAAGTAGTGACTTATGACTATGAGGTAGCGTTTACTTTTAGCGGTACACATGAAAAACCGATACAAAAAAAACAGGTAAAAAAATCAGAATTGCTGAAAGAATGTAAATGGACACGTTTTCCCGAAAAGGAGATACGGAGAGAAAAAACGAACGGAGTAACATTGGGAGATTTCTTTGAAATAAAACGAGGACTTGCAACAGGCGACAATAATTTCTTTATTTTGGAACGTGAAAAAATATCAGAGTTAGGTATGGATATGTCATTTTTTAAGCCTATCCTGCCAAGTCCCCGATATTTGAAAACGGATTTTGTAAGTTCTGACAAAGACGGAATACCGCAAATTGAACCTCAATATTTTTTGTTGGATTGTGAGCTGTCAGAACAAGAAATTGAAAAAAACTATCCTGCAACATGGGATTATTTACAAAGTGGAGTAAACAAAACAAGTAAGAAGTACCTTTGCAAAAACAGAAAAAAATGGTATTGGCAAGAACAACGAGAATCAACTTATTTTCTGTGTTCATATATGGGACGAAGTAAAGATAACCGTTCACCGATTCGGTTTATATTAAACCTATCGGATGCGGTCGCAACGAATTCTTATTTAATGCTTTACCCAAAAGAACACCTGCAGCAAGCTATTTCAGAGAATCCCCATTCCGTGTATAAAATATGGGAGATGCTCAAGAGCATCCGAAAAAATGAGATTGAAGAAGAAGGACGCGTTTATGGAGGAGGATTAAAGAAAATCGAACCAAAAGAGCTTGCAAAAGTTTCGTGCGGCGATTTGGTAGACCTCTGCGCGGTGTAATGTTGCCATAGAGTCATCAATGAACGGGCAAAGACTTTTTCGCATCTGTCTGCAAATGCCGGGGTTCAGACGCCGATAGGATCAGTACAAAGGAGTCATAACAATGAAGAAACGAATTTTGATTATAAATACCGGGGGAACCCTGTCTTCCGTAAACAGCGACCAGGGGTTAAGCCCGGGGCTGTCAAGCCGGGAGATTTTGGAAGAGATCCGTATGGTATCGAAGAATCTGGAATTGGAGACGGAGGATTTCTGTTCTCTTGACAGCGCCAATATATTTCCCGATGACTGGGCGGCCTTAGCGGTGAGAATCGGCCGGGTCTGCATGGATTATGAAGGGATTGTTATCATTCATGGGACGGATACGCTGGCATATACGGCTTCTATGCTGTCTTTCATGCTGCAGAACATCCCCATTCCGGTGGTACTTACCGGGAGCCAGCTTTCTATTTCCCATCCGGTGGCGGACGCCATGGAGAACTGCCGCTGCGCCATCCATATGGCTGCCAGCGGATGCGCGGGGGTATTTGCGGCGTTTAACCGGAAGGTAATGTTAGGCTGCAGAACCTCGAAGGTGCGTTCCATGAGTTTCGACGCGTTTGAGAGTACCAATTATCCCAACGTGGCGGAAATCAGCGCCCTTGGGCTACACATCAGGAAGGAAATGCTTCCGAAAAGAAAAGGGGTTTTCCGGGTGCAGGCGGATTATTCAGACAAAGTATTCCTCTTAAAGCTGTATCCCGGGATTGATCCGTCAATCCTTGGGATGCTCTGGAAGCAGGGGTATAAGGGCGTATACATAGAAGGGTTCGGACTGGGCGGGATGCCCTTTGTGAAGCATGATTTTGCTTCGGCGGTGCGGGAAGCTGTGGAAAAGGGAATGACGGTGCTGGCAGGCAGCCAGTGTCCTTATGAGGGAAGCAACCTGTCGGTGTATGAGACCGGGCTTCTGGCGCTGAGAGGCGGCGTACTGCAGGCCTACGATATGACTGCGGAGGCGGCGGTGACAAAGCTGATGTGGGTGCTGGGGCAGACCGGGAAACCAGAGGAAATCAGGGATTATTTCCAGCTTGGTTTAGTGAGGGAAGTGAGTATACCCGATCTGGATTAACGACAAAAATGTCAGGAGGTTCGGCGGGCAAAGGGCTTAGAGCGAAGATAAGGAATCAAAAAACCGAGCGTTAAAATCAGGCTCAGTATTTCCGACGCCAGCGGACTCCACCAGATGCCGGCGCCTCCGAACAGCATTGTCATAACAAGCAGGCTGAAACAAAGCATTACCATTCCCCGGGCTAAGGAGATAACGGTGGCGGCCACCGGATGCTCCACCGCTGTAAAATAAGCTCCGATTACCACGTTGTAGCCCGCAAACAGGAAAGAAAGCGCAAAAATTCGAAAGACATGGACGCTGTACGGGAGTAGGCCGCTGTCGGCGGAGGAGATGAACAGCCGGACAATCGGTTTTGTTCCGGCCATGCATACAAACGTAAAGGCTGCGGAAGCCGCGATAACAGCGAAAATTCCGTAACGGAATAGCTGTCCGCATTGATCCATGCGTCCTTTGCCGAAATAATAGCTGATCAGCGGCTGATAGCCCTGGGCAATGCCAACCATGGTCATCACAGCCAGGGAATTAACATAGGAAATAATGGTATAGCTAACCAGCGCGTCCTCATTCAGGTAATAAAGGATTGCCTGATTAAAGAGGAAAATAATCAGTCCCGGGGACAGCTCCGTGATACAGGAAGGGATTCCGTTCTTAACCTGCCTCCAGATGATGGGGAGATTTAAACGGAACCTGGTAAATTTGATAATCCCTTTCTTTCCGCAGAAATGTGCCAGGTACATGGCAATTAGAAAAACATGGGAAATGCCTGTGGCTATAGCGGCGCCCCGGATCCCCATATGCAGTTTCATTACCATCAGATAATCCAGTATCACATTCATAAGGGAACCCGCGGTCACGATGAAAGTGGCCATTTTCGGGTATCCGTCTGTCTTAATGATCGTCTCAAAAGAATAGGAGAGGATAAAAAGACCGGAAAATGGGACAATTGAACCCAGGTAATCCAGTACATATTCCATGTTTACATCCGTAGCTCCCAGAAAAACGGCAACGGACTTTAGGTTCAGCAGTACCAGGATCGTAATAACGGCCGAAAACAGCACAAGGAGGCAGATGTTCTGGGTGAATACTTCATTGGCCTTTTGGACACGTTTTTCCCCCAGCATAATCGCCACAATGGTAGAGGTTCCTACTGCAAACAGGATAGAGACTGCGTACAGCGCCATAATATAAGGCATGGAAATGTTGACCGCGGTCAGGGCGATCTCAGACACGCCTCTTGCCACAAAAATACCATCCACCATAGTGTAGAGTGCGAATACCCACTGCGCTGTAATGGATGGTATAATAAATTTAAAAAAATCGCCTTTCAGGGACTTCCCCTCCAGCTTCATAAATATAACCTCCCTTTTTAAAAGCTAATAACCATGATAACCGAAGCCGGGAGAATAAGCAAGCGATTTAGATGGATTTGCGAAGGCTGCCTGTGAGCAGAGCATTACTGTTCACAGGTTTGCGCATTTACTGCGCAGACCGTAAAAAATGATTCAGGTGCGAACGGTAACGGCTTCCTGGAGTTTTTCGCTGATCCGGAACAGGGCTTCTATATCGGCTTTCCCCAGAATGGATTCGATTTTCTTTTGCGCATCCTGCCACAGCGGCGCCGCCAAGTTTAAGACTCGCTTCCCCTCGTCCGATAAAGCGAAGGTCTTGCCGCGCCCAGGCGCTTCTTCTATGAATCCCCGCTTCGTTAGGGGCTTTATATTTCTTACCATCGTACTTCGCTCAAGACCCACATGTTCCGCCCAGTGGGTGATATTTGCGGAGCCGAGCCGCCAGAGGGTGATAAGAAGATAGTACTGGGCTGCAGTAAGCCCGGCGCCTTTTAATGAAGTATCGTAAATCTCAGACAGCGCGTTTGCGCTGCGTCTTAAGTTCGTGCAGTAACAGACGCTTTTGTATAAGCTGGCCATAAATGTCTTTCCCCTTTCTAACATTAATAAAAAATATGTATATACACATACTATGTATGATCATAAGATGGAAAGAAGCATTTGTCAATTGCCGGATAAAAACTTTTGTGCAATATTATCATTTTTTTCAAAAAATAACCAGGAGTATGTAAAAAAATGACAAAAACAAAGATAAAAAAGGGAAAGAATATACAGGCAGAACTTCTTATAATCTAATTAACACAGAAAACGAACAGTAAAGGAGGATGTTTATGAAGAAAAGATTAGTTAGCTTGTTACTGGTTGGAGTAATGGCGGCAGGAATGCTTGCAGGATGCGGAGGATCCGACGGCCAGGACAGCAAAGGAGGAGAAGAAGGAGGAGAAAGCTCCGGGGAGGTTGCGATTTCATTCTACACGACTGAGACAGGAAAGGACGATTATTTCCAGGATCTGATTCAGGACTTTGAGAGCAAGAATGAAGGGATTACAGTAGAGTATATTGCGGCCGGAGACGACCAGCTCCAGGCATGGATGGCGCTTTATTCCAGCAACGAGGGGCCGACGGTTTCTCTGATGGATCCGATTAACATTTATGAGAATCAGGAAAGAATGCTGGATCTTACTGACCAGTCGCTGTTAGGTAACGTGAAAAAGGATTCTCTCAGCACGCTGACCTTTGACGGTAAGGTATACGGTGTTCCTATGTCGGCGGCAGGAATCGGCATTCTCTACAACAAAGCTGTATGCGACAAAGCGGTAGGCGGAGATTTCGACCCTGCTACGATTAAAACCCGGTCAGACCTTAAGGATCTGTTGGACAAGATTGAGAAAACAGGCGTTGCGGGAAGCTGTATCACCGGCGTTAACTGGTCCATCGGCGCGCACTATCTCTGCCAGGTTTACGGAGCGGCGATCGGCGACGTAGAGGAGAGAGTGGAATACGTTAACAGCATCATTTCCGGGGATGTGAAGGAGATTGATAATGAGGTATTTAACGGATATATGGATACCTTCGAGCTGCTCGCTGAGCATAATCTCAACAAAGCCGACCCGCTGGTAGGAGATGTTAATGTGGATGCCGCAGCGTTTGCAGAAGGCAAATGCGGAACTTGGTTTATGGGAGACTGGGCATGGACTTATCTTGCGGAGATTGTAGAGGAAGGCGCAGAGTTCGGATTGCTTCCGATTCCATACAGCGACGACGAAAACGACACGATTAACCAGTGTATCCCAACCTCTTATGCAAAGGGATACTGTATTGATATCAGCCAGAATACGGAAGAACAGCAGCAGGCAGGCTTGAAATTTATCGAGTATATGTCGTCGGATGAATACGCGCTGGAGCAGACGGCAGTAGTAACCGGACAGGCGCTTCCTTTTGAGAACTTTGCTTTTGAGGATAAGCTGAGTCCGCTGGGACAGTCAACGGCCAACTATATGTCGGAAGGCCGGGCATATGATTTTTATGGTACGCCGAATCTTTCGCCATCGGATATCTGGTATGAGTGCGGCGCTTATATGTGCGAATATCTGTCCGGGGCATGCGACAGAGAAACGCTGGCGTCTAAAATTGACGGGTACTGGAGCGCACAGGAAGCAAGATAATGGAAACGAGACGGATGTGGGGAAGCGTACTTCCCCGCATTTCCGTATCTGTACGGCAGTCGGAAGGCGGAACAGGGCAAGAAAAGTTCAGCGCACGCTGCTTGGAACAGATTTTTTCAAATATAATGTAGGATAAGGGAGAAACGGATGAGCAAACAGGCGGCAAAAAAACTGAGAAGCGTTATGCAGTTTGCGGGGTTTGGACTTCCGGCAGTTTTTATCTGGGTGACGGTGATTATTATTCCGTTTATTTATGGAATCTGGATTACATTTACTGACTGGAACGGACTGGCGCTTCATATAAACTATGTAGGATTGGATAACTATAAGGCGGTGTTTAGCGACGCGGCGTTTATCACCGCATTTCTGAAAACGGTAATCTATGCAGTATTTACGGTTGCCGCAAGTAATGCGGCGGGCTTCTTGCTGGCGCTGGCGGTGACCAATGGGATTAAGGCTCAGGGACTGTTCCGGGCAGGATTTTTTACGCCGAATATCATAGGCGGTATTATTTTGGGCTACATTTGGAACTTTATTTTTTCTTATGCCCTTACCGGCTTTGGGAAGGCGGCGGGGATAGAATGGATGTCTACTTCCTGGCTGACCCATCCTACCAGGGCGTTAATTGCGCTGATTATCGTGAGTTCCTGGCAGATGAGCGGATATCTGATGGTGATTTATATCGCGGGGCTTACCAATGTTCCGGGAGAATTGACGGAAGCGGCGAAAGTAGACGGCGCGACCGGCTGGCAGGTGATTCGGAAGGTAAAGATTCCCTGCATCAGAAATACAATCGCAATCTGTGTATTTTTGTCGATTTCAAGAACCTTTATGTCTTTTGACATGAACCTTTCGCTGACGGCGGGCGGACCTTATAAATCAACGGAGCTGATTGCCTACAAGATTTATCAGACCGCCTTTACCAGTATGGAATTCGGAAAAGGGCAGGCTCAGGCGATGGTGCTGTTTGTGATTGTGGCGGTAATTTCCCTGCTGCAGGTTTATTTTACAAGGAAAGGAGCTGAGAACTGATGAATCGAATAAAGGCAAAGAGGAGCGCCGCGTTTTTCCTTACCTTATTTGTGCTGCTCCTGTTCATGGTTCCGTTTTTTATTCTGGTAATCAATACGTTTAAGACAACGCAGGAATTTATCCAGACGCCGTTTGCGCTGCCGAAGAGCCTGGATTTCGAGAACTTTTCCGTGGCGGTTAGAAGGATGAATTTCTGGACGGCGCTTAAAAACACAGCGGTGGTAACCGTGGCCGCGGTAGTGGCGAATACCCTTGTATCCGCTATGACGGGATATTTGTTTGCAAGAAAGAGATGGAAGATTAATAAATTTATCTTTATGGCTTTTCTGGCGTCTATGGTTGCGCCTTTTCAGGTATATATGATTCCGCAGGTGAAGATTTACGCGGGGCAGCTTGGGTTTTCCAATTCATTGGCGGTAGTAGCCTATATTGCTATCGGCCTTAATATTCCTTTTGCAGTATTTCTTTACAATGGATTTGTGGAAGGGATTCCGGAGGAACTGGACGAAGCGGCGAGGATTGACGGCTGCAGCTTTACAAAAACGTTCTTTTTGATTATACTGCCGCTTTTAAAACCGATTATTATAACGGTTACGGTGTTTGTGGCTATGGGAGTCTGGAATGATTATCTGATGTCCAGCTTGTTTTTGACCAAACAGGAAACGAAGACCCTGGCGATAGCGATTAAGACGTTCCTGACCAATCATTCCGCCGAATACGCTCCGATGATGGCGGGACTTCTGCTCAGTATTGTGCCGGTTCTGATTTTCTATCTGGCGGGGCAGAAGTATATTATTGAAGGCGTTGTGGCGGGCAGCGTTAAGGGGTAGCGGAAACGCCTGGCCGGCGTCGGCCGGTATTATAGGTACGGCCGTTTCTTATTTGGCTGTGCCGGTAAAGTTGCTTGGCGTACAGCCATAGAATTTCTTGAACGTAGTAATAAATGATTTCGTATTGGGGAAGCCGTTGTGGAAAGCGCATTCCGTCAGGTTTACGGGATCTGACGCAAGCTGCTGGGCGGCATGGCTTACCCGCACGAAATTCAAATAAGAATGAAAATTAACGCCTAAGGATGCTTTGAACAGGCGTGAAAAATAACTGGAGGAATATTTGAAATGTTCGGCAACGGAATTTAAGGTTACGTCTTCCTGGTAATGTCGTTCGATATAATCGGTAAATTTGACGGCGGTGTGCATCTCCTGTTCGGAGGAAGCGCGGTATTTGGCGCCTGGCCGGATGCAGCTCCTCGACACCAGCTCCAGCGTCTTATACAGGATGCTCATGAGCAGAAGCTGGCCTTGGGAAGAATCCGTGTCAAGGGAAAACAGTTCGGTTGCAATGGCTTTTATCTGGGAAGTGACCTGTTTATCTTCCGGGTTGTAAAAAAAGAGATTCTTGCCAAGCCATTTTTCGATAAAGGGAAGGGAGATAATGATACTGATGCCGGAAAAATGATCCGTAGGATTGATGTAGCGGCAGGAATGCGGTTCGCCGCTGTTGACAAATATCCAGTCGGATTCGCCGAAATCAAAGTTATTCGTACCGGTATTAAACCGTATGCATCCAGTCAGGGTTACCGTGATCTCCAGGCTGCGGTGCCAGTGAAGGGGAACATTCAGATAAGCGCCCGTTAGATTATGTTTGTAAATCTTAACCGGCAGTTTAGAAAATACGTCGTTGTAGGTTTCGTATAACTGGGGCATGCTGTTCCTCCTGATGTAAAAATACGAATAAAAGTTACGTTGCTGTTATTTTAACACAGGACAGAAAGATTGTCATTTACCAAATAGTAGGGAATATTTAAAGGAGGGGTGATTTATGGCATTATCGCAGGTACATTACCTGTCGGAGGCGTTGGCAAGGATTGTTACGTTTCATATCTATCTGCCGAACGATACGTCGAAGGAGTTTACAGAGAATAACCCGCATTACGAAAGGCCGATAAAAACATTGTATCTTCTGCACGGCTTTTCGGGCAATACGACGGACTGGATCATGGGAAGCAGCGCTATGGAGATTTCCAGAAAATATAATCTTGCCATCGTGATGCCGTCGGGAGAAAATAGTTTCTATCTGGACAGAAAGGGAACCGGCAATGCGTATGAAACCTATATTGCCAAGGAACTTCCGGCCTATATCAAAAAAACATATCATCTTTCGGATGAAAGAGAGGACGTATTGATTGGCGGGCTGTCTATGGGAGGTTTTGGCGCCATACGGCTGGGATTAAAATATGATGAGCGTTATGGGGCGGCGTTCGGACTGTCTTCGGCGCTGATTATTGAGGATATCGGGAAGCTGTCGCCGGGAGATATGACGGCCTGCGTAAAGATGATCGCGGATTATGATTATTATGTAACTGTTTTCGGCGACCTGGCCGGATTGGAACACAGCGATGTGAATCCTAAATTTCTCGTGAAGCAGAAGCTGGAGAAGCGCGGGCGGATTACGCCGATTTTTATGGCCTGCGGGACGGAAGATTTTCTGTTGGAAAACAACCGTGATTTCAGGGATTTTTTAGTGGAACATCAGGTAGACGTTACATATTACGAAAGTCCCGGAACGCATGAGTGGAAATTCTGGAATGAATATCTGGAAACGGCGGTTTTGTGGGCTTTAGCCGGGAAGGAAGGTATGAAAGAAGTATGACAAAGGAGCAGAGGCAGTTATTTTTGCAGGGGGAAGAAAGAGAGCGGGAGCTGGCGGAGCGGTTTGAAAAGACCGGGAAAATTATTCCCTTTGAAGAACCGATAAGGGAGGGTCAGTGGTATCGCAGAATCGTACCCGGGGCAGTCTGCGGGGACGGGTCGGAATATCCGGTTTTGCTGAATTCCGGGAAAGAGAATTCTCTGGTGATTTTTTTGGAGGGCGGCGGGATGTCCTTTGACGTAGAGATGGCCAGATGCCCCAATTCCCTGGGAAATACGAATATTGGGAAACCGCCTTGTTATGCGGCTAATTTCAGGCGGTATATCGAATATACCTGTTTTGACAACGAATATGGGAGCAGGGGGATCGTGGAGAAGGAAGACGAGAGGAACCCCTTCCGGGATTGGTGTTTTGCGGTTGCTACTTACGGAACGGCGGATATCTATGCGGGGGACGGCGAATTTGCATACCAGGACGAAGAGGGACATAAACGTATCCTCTGCCATAGAGGGTATTCAAACTTTATAAAAAGCCTGGAAATCATAAAGGAACTTTATCCTTCGCCGGATCGGATTCTCCTGGTGGGCGGCAGCGCCGGAGCGTTCGGGACGCCGCTTCTTGCGCCGGAGGTATTGAAAGCGTATCCGGACTGCCGGGAGGTGACGGTGTATGCGGACAGCGCCACCTGTCCCGATCAGCGCTATAAAGACGCGCTTAGGAATGTGTGGAAAGCGCCGGAACACATTGCCGGAACGGTTCGGACAAGCCAGCCGGCGGAAGATTGGTTTGAGAGACTGTATCAGCAGGGGGGAGACCGGCTGAACTACCTGTATTCCATTAGTATCAAAGACTGGATCTTTATTAGTTATCTGGAATATTTAGAAACCAGGAATATGGTTTACAGGCCGGAGCGGGAAGCAGAATTTAAGGAATGCGTCAGACAGACTGTGAAACGGCTGAAAGCAATCACGGAAAAGTTCAGGATTATGATAACAGATTTTCCTGCGGGAGAGGGGATCTGCCCCGGGGCAACGATTCATACTACCTGCCAGGACCCGCGCTTTTATGAAACATTATCCTGCGGCGTTTCGCCGGCGCAGTGGCTGTGGGACGCAGTAAATAAAAAGGGATATGATATCGGATTGGAGCTGTTATGAATAGAGAAATATCAGATAGGGAAATATGTGTTTCATCGGGACTGTCTTTTCGCGAAACCAGTATGATTCCTCTTGACGACGCTATGGGGCCGGTCATGCATTATCCGTACGACAAGGTTTATCCTAAGGCGTATGAAGTAACCGAAAAGGGAACCGTGCGGTTTCATCTGTATTTTCCCAATGCGGGAAGGGTCATTCTTCGGACCCTTACGGATACGTTTGAACTAACCGGGAAAGACGGACACTGGACGGGAGAATATATGGTAGGGACGGGGTTTGTCGTAATCTTTCCGTCCGTTGACGGAAACGATACGCTGTATCCGGGATTTCCGATCGGATTTGGAGGAAACCGTCCTATCAATTATATAGAACTGGGAGAGGATGTGGGGCGGGCAGAGCCGCTTCGCTGCAGCCATGGAACGGTATCCATGGATTATTTTAACAGCCGCGTAACGGGAAAGCTGGAACGGCTTTATGTGTATCTGCCGCCGGATTATTACGCTTCATGGGAAGAAGGCTGCGGTTCGGGAGCAAAACGGACCGGAAAGCAATATCCGGTGCTGTATCTCCAGCACGGGCATGGCGAGAACGAGACTGCATGGGTGAACCAGGGAAAGGTGAACTTTATCCTGGATCAACTGATTTCCGAAAAAAAGGCGGAGTCCATGATTGTTGTGATGTGCAACGGCATGGTATCCTTTGAACAGGAAGATGAAATCTTTGTCGGAGCTGTGGAGAAATTTGAGGAGTTTCTGATTAAAGAGGTGATTCCATATGTGGAACACAAATACCGGGCGTTCGGCGATAAACCCCACCGGGCTATGGCTGGACTATCTATGGGAAGCATGCAGACGTCGGTGATTACGCTGAAAAACCAGGATTTGTTTGACTATGTGGGAATTTTCAGCGGATTTGTGCGGGATATTCTTTCCGGATATACAGAACACGTGAAGGCCGAGTATTTGGATACTTATGGAGAGAAGGCCGCGTATATTTTCCGGGCGATGGGAGATCAAGATATCTTTCTGGAGGAATTTTACAGAGACGACAAGCTGTTGGAGGAACACCACGTAAAGCATGAGCGGGTTCTTTATTCGGGCGCCCATGAGTGGAAGGTGTGGCAGAGATGCGTGTATGATTTCGCACAGAAGATTTTCCGGTGAGGCTTTGGGCTGAAACATAGAAAAGCGACAGTAATTTTGGGAGAATGGGTATGGACCAGAGAAAAAAAGCGGAAAAATTTGCGGACATGATTTTTCGGCCGGAAGGTGCGAGGAGGCCGGACCGGAGACAGGTGTTAGAGTTTCTCACCGGGCAGTCGGCGGTCGATGTGCAGGAATGTTCCACATGGGAAAAGGAAGCCTTCGTATGCTATAATGGACAGACCGCTATCTGCGGAGAGTATTATCCGGTGGAACGCGCCGTCGGCTGCGCGGTGCTTTCCCATGGATTTGCACAGAACCGGTATATTATGATACCTCAGCAGAAGTTGTTTCGGGAGCTGGGGTTCCATACGGTTCTCTTTGACCAGCGGGGGTTCGGGGAAAGCGGCGAACGGCATTGTACGTTTAGCATCAAGGAAGCTTCTGACGTGGCCTGCGTGGCGGAATGGGCAAGAAAAAAGAGCGGCCTGGACGGGAAAATCGTGGTTCTGGGCGTGTCGATGGGCGCGGCCGCCGCTATGAAAGCCTTGGACTATACGGAGCATATCAATTACTTAATCGAGGACTGCGGCTTTGCGGATTTGGAGACGGTGATGGATACGCTCTATGCAAGTATGAACGAGGGAGAGACAAATATCTACGCGGCCGGGGCGTTTAAGCAGAAGGCGGCGGAGCTGGGGCTTGATACAAAGAAGAACCAGCCGATCGATGCCATTGGAAAGACAGAGATACCGGTGTGCATCTTCCATGGAACCGGCGATACCACCATTGACGCGGAGCATGCCAGACGCCTGTACGGAGTCTGCCGCAATCCGGATTCAAGGCTGGAGCTGTTCGAGGGAAAAGAGCATGCGCTTTGCGTGACCGATACGGAACGATATCGGAGGGTACTTCGCAAATTTTTGGATAAGCTGATGTAACGCTGCAAATATAGAGGATGAAAATTCTAGGGAGGAATTGCGTGTTTGATATCAATGGGAAGTTTTTTGGGTTTCTGGAAGAAACAGCGGATCTGGTTTTGCTGAACGTGCTGTTTCTGATCTGCTGTATTCCGGTGATTACCATCGGCGCGTCAAAGACGGCGCTTTATGATATGACCAGAAGGATGGCTGCTAAAAGGGAAGGTTACCTGGTCAGAGGATTTTTCCGCAGTTTTTCTCAGAATTTCAAAGCGTCCACCGTGATATGGCTGGGCTACGCCGTATGCATGACGGTGGCGGCAGCGGATATCTATGCGGGATTTCTCTGGAGAAAAGGGGCGCTTTCCGGCGTCCTTGTCTTTGTTTTTGCAGCAGGCGGAATAGGGGCCAGTATGACGTTCTTTTATGCGCTGGCTCTGCAGGGTTCTTTTGAAAATTCCATAAAGAATACGGTGAAGAATGGATTTCTGCTTGCGGCGGGGCATCTGCCCGCTACGATGGTTATTCTGACAGTGGAGGCTGCGCCTGTGATTTTTGCAGTGTTCTTTACCCATCGGCTTTCTTATATTATTTTATTTTTTGCGGTGATTGGATTTGCACTGCAGGGATTTGTCAACGGGGTGATTTTTAACCGTTTGTTTGATAAAATTTCGTTTCATCAGCCAGGGGGAGGGCATGAAAGGATATCTTAAATTGTGTATTGACGTTTGTCGAGAAATGAGGTAGAATTGTACTTGGATAAAAACAGATTGCACTCTATAAGTTAAATTCATGGAAGAGAAGGAGTAGAAGTATAAGACTCACCCACAGAGAGCTGCCGGCGGTGAAAGGCAGCGGGAGATTTGCTTTGAAAATCATCTCTGAGAATGGAGACCGAAGAAACGTGAGTTTGCACGATTTTAAGTTTTCACGGGAGCTTCCCGTTACAGAAGCCGCGTATGCCGGTACGCTTGATTCGTACTTGTTTTGTAAAAAACAGGGTGGTTGCGGAGATGATATATCATCCGTCCCTATTACAGGGGCGGATTTTGTCGTATAGCGGCGAAAGCAGTTTTATCCTGAAAGCCGGGGGCTGCGTGCAGGCTGCCGGATTGCGGGACAAAGGGATGCGAGTGCAGAAAGCATCGGCAGAGCGAAGCTCTAAAGATGACGTTTATTGGATGCAGATTTGGAAAGGATGAAGGAAGATGAGGAAACATACGGAAATCAGATGGCATGGCCGGGGCGGCCAGGGAGCCAAGACGGCCGCGCTGCTCCTGGCGGATGTGGCGTTTCAGACGGGCAAATACGTGCAGGGATTCCCGGAGTACGGCCCGGAGCGTATGGGAGCGCCGATTACTGCGTACAACCGGATCAGCGATACGGTAATACGGGTTCATTCAAATATCTACGACCCTCAGTATGTAGTGGTAGTGGATGAATCTCTTTTAGAGGCCGTAGATGTGACCAGCGGGTTAAAGGAGGACGGCGCGATTCTGATTAATACAGAGCGTACCAGGGAGGAGATTCTTCCCCACTTAAAGGGATATAAGGGAAACGTGTATGTAATAGATGCAAAAAAAATATCCATGGCGGCGCTGGGAAAATATTTTCCAAATACGCCCCTTCTTGCGGCAATCGTCAAAGTTGCGGGAATCATGGAAAAGGATGTGTTTTTAAGGGAAATGCAGGCGTCTTTCCGTCACAAATTCGCCAGCAAGCCGGAAGTGATTGAAGGAAATATGAAGGCTCTTGAGATGGCTTTTGAGGAGGTGTGCTAATGGCAGCGGATATCAGTAAATTAGGATTGAAAACAAAATGGCAGGATTTGACGGAGGGAATGGTGATTGCCGGAGCCGGAACCTCCAGAGAATTTATGACGGGGGAATGGAGCAGCGTTAAGCCCGAATTTATTGAAGAGAAATGCAGACAGTGCCTGCTCTGCGTTCCGGTATGCCCGGATAGCTGTATCCCGGTAAAGGAAATGAAGCGGGCGGAATTTGACTATGACCACTGCAAAGGATGCGGCATCTGCGTCAAGGCATGCCCGTTTGGAGCTATTACGATGGAAGGAGTGAATTAAGATGGCAAAGAGAGATCGTTTATCAGGAAATGAAGCTGTAGCTATCGCGCTTCGTCAAATTAACCCGGATGTGTTTCCGGCGTTTCCGATTACTCCGTCTACGGAGATTCCCCAATATTTCGCGTCGTTTGCGGCAAACGGAGAAGTAGATACGGAATTTATCCCGGTGGAGAGCGAGCATAGTTCCATGAGCGCGGCAATCGGCGCGTCGGCGGCCGGGGCAAGGGCGCTGACCGCCACTTCGTCCTGCGGGCTGGCCTATATGTGGGAGGAGCTGTATATTGCGGCGTCTAATCGGCTGCCCTTGGCGCTGGCGCTTGTAAACCGCGCTTTATCAGGCCCGATTAATATTAACTGCGACCATTCCGACAGCATGGGAGCGAGGGACTCCGGGTGGATTCAAGTGTATGCGGAGAATAATCAGGAGGCTTACGATAATATGGTGCAGGCATTCCGCATTTCGGAGCATCCGGACGTTAAGCTGCCGATTATGGTTTGCCAGGACGGTTTTATCACAAGCCATGCTGTGGAAAACATTGAGCTGTTGGAGGACGAGGAGGTAAAAGGCTTCGTGGGAGAGTATGAGCCGGAACATTTCCTCCTGAATCCGGCTTGTCCGATGGCGGTGGGTCCGTATTCCGTGTCAGATTATTATTTGGAGGCCAAGCGCAGTCAGGCGGAAGGCATGCGGCATGCAGAGCGGGTTGTGCTTGAAGTGGCAAAGGGGTTTGAAGCGCTGTCCGGCAGGAAGTATGGGTTGTTTGAGGCATATCGCTTAGAGGATGCGGACCGGGCGGTGGTGATGATCGGTTCTGCGGCGGGAACCACCAAGGACGCCATTGATGAACTTCGGAAAAAAGGAGAGAAGGTCGGACTGTTAAAGATCCGTCTGTTCCGTCCGTTTCCGGCGGATGCGGTTGCAGACGCATTAAAAAATGTCAAGGCCGTTGCCGTTATGGACCGGGCGGAAGGCTATACCAATCACGGAGGCCCTCTGGGCGCGGATGTGATGTCCGCCCTGTTCCGCGCCGGAAGCAATGCGCTGGCAGTGAATATAATATACGGCCTCGGAGGACGGGACGTGCGGGTGGAAGATATGGAACAAGTTTTTGCAGACCTTAAGACGATGATTGAGAAACAGGATGCCGGCGAAACCTATCGCTATATGGGGATCCGCGAGTAAGGAGGGACGTAAGATGGCTTATAATTTTAAAGAAACAATGAATAAACCGGAACGTCTGGCTCCGGGACACAGAATGTGCGCGGGCTGCGGCGGAACCATAGCGGTAAGAAATGTGCTGCGGGGACTGCGCGAGGGGGATAAGGCGGTAATCGGCAATGCAACCGGATGTCTGGAAGTATCCACGTTTACATATCCCTATACTTCGTGGGAGGACAGCTATATCCACAATGCGTTTGAAAATGCAGGGGCGACGATGAGCGGCGTGGAGGGAGCTTACAAGGCGCTGAGGCGAAAAGGGAGGCTGAATGAGACTTATAAATTCATCACCTTCGGCGGCGACGGGGGAACCTATGACATTGGATTCCAGTCCTTATCGGGAGCCATGGAACGGAACCACGATATGGTCTATGTGTGCTACGATAACGGCGCCTATATGAATACGGGAATCCAGCGTTCCTCCGCGACGCCGATGTATGCGGATACCACTACGACGCCGGTGGGAGCCGAGAGTAATGGAAAGCCTCAGAACCGGAAGGATCTGGCGGCAATCATAGCGGCTCATGACGTTCCCTATGCGGCGCAGACCACATTTGTACAGAATTTTAAGGATTTACATATTAAGTCTGAGAAGGCAATTTATACGCCGGGAGCGGCGTTCTTAAATATCATGGCTCCTTGTCCCAGGGGATGGAGATATCATACGCCGGATATTATGGAGATCTGCAGGCTGGGCGTGGAAACCTGCTACTGGCCGCTGTTTGAGGTGGTTGAGGGGAAATGGATCCTTAATTACGAGCCGAAGAGTAAGAAGCCGATTGAGGACTTTTTAAGGCCCCAGGGAAGGTTTAAGCATTTGTTTAAGAAGGAGAACGAGTATTTATTAGAAGAGTTCCAGAAGGAAGTGGACAGGAGATGGGAGGAGCTTCTGTTTAAATGTTCCAGATAGAACTTGTTTATTTGATGTACGAAAAATCAGCGTAAATGATGCCCTGAATGATCTTTCGGCCATGTTTCTGTATGGCAGACAGAACATTCAGGGCATGTTTTTTGTCAATGGAAAGCCGGATGTCCGGTAAACGGCGGAGCCGTTTTGGTATAATCCCCACCGGTATACTGAGGGCAGAAAAGGTGAGAACTCTTTTGGAGTCGGAACCAGTATATTTGGAGAATTGATGAAGAAGGGATACAATAATATTATAAATGACTTTAAAAACAGGAGACATTTTGTTATATTTTTATAAAACACAGCCCGTTTTTTGAGAGGAATATGGTAAAATTATAAAAAAGCAAGGAGGTAGCAGAATGTTTGAGAAGTTGTTTAGCTCTGTGAAAATAAGGGATATGGAATTAAAAAACAGAGTGATTCTTCCGTCCATGGGAACCAAGTTTGTAGGAAAGGCAAGCTATGTGACCCAAAAGTTGATTGATTATCATGTCGCACGTACAAGAGGCGGATGCGGTCTGAATATGGTGGAGGTGTGCAGCGTCCATACGCCGAGCGCGCCGAGAGGATTTCTCTCCATCAGTGAGGATGAATATATTCCCGGATTGAAGAAACTAACGGAGGCAATCCATGCAGAAGGCGGGAAGACAGGCGTCCAGCTCTGGCAGGGAAGTTTAGCGGTCATCTCTGATCAGACGGCACAGATGCTTGTTCCCAGCGATATGGCGCTTTCACCGGAAATGGAACTTCCCGGAATTATGGCAGAACAGATTGAAGAGGTAATCGAGTGCTATGGAAAGGCGGCAAAAAGAGCCGTGGAAGCCGGATTTGACTGTATAGAATTTCACTGCGCCCATACATATCTGCCGCATTCTTTTCTGTCTGCAGGTCTTAACCACCGTACAGACGAATACGGCGGGACGTTGGAAAACAGGGCTCGATTTCCGCTGCGGTGTATAAAGGCAATCCGCGGGCAGATGCCGGAGGGGATGCCGCTGCTGATGAGAATTGACGCCCAGGATGATTACCTTAAGGATGGTATGACGGTTGAGGATACGATTGCGTTTTGTAAGCTTGCAAAGGAAGCGGGCGTAGATGTGCTTGATATTTCCAGAGGGAATGTTCTGACAGCCGGGCTGAAGTATGAAGTTCCGCCGATTGACATTCCAAATGCTTTTAATATAGAGAACGCGGCGAAGATACGAAAAGAGACGGGTATGCTGACGATCGGCGTAGGAAGGATTAATACCGCGGAGCTGGCGGAGCAAATCCTTGCGGACGATAAAGTAGATCTGGTTGTTATGGGCCGGGCGCAGCTTGCCGATCCGGATTTCTGCAGGAAGGCGAAGGCCGGGCATACCGAAGATATTGATTATTGCGTAGGCTGTAACCAAGGCTGTTACGACGGATTTGAGAATATGGATTCTCCTTGTATTACCTGCTTTAGAAATCCGGCGGTTGGAAGAGAAAAGGAGTGCGCGATTGTCCCGGCAGAAGAGCCGAAGACCGTGCTGATTGCCGGGGGAGGCGTTGCGGGTCTGATGGCGGCGATTACGTTGAAAAAGAGAAATCATAACCCGATTCTGTGCGAAGCATCGGATACTCTTGGCGGACAGTTCCTGCTTGCGGGGGAGACTCCAAGGAAGGCTGAGATGAAGCGGGCAGTTATTTCCATGGCAGAAAAGGCAAAACGGCTTGGCGTAGATATCCGCATGAATACAAAGGTAACGCCGGAGCTGATTGCAGAGTTGAACCCGCATACCGTAATTAACGCTTCCGGTTCAGAACCGGCTATTATGCAGATTCCCGGTAACGACAGGGAGTTTGTCGTTCATTCCCGCGATGTGCTGAACGGAACGGCTAATGTGACCGGAAAAGTAGTAATTCTCGGCGGCGGCATGGACGGCATGGGAACGGCTGAATATCTGGCGGCGAAGGGTGCGAAAGTAACCGTATTGGATGAACGCGGGGATATCTGTGCGGATATGGGCAGTACAAGAAAGATCTGCGTACAGGAAAGCATCCATGGAGCAGGTATAAAAACAGTTACGGAAATTCGGGTAACTGAGATTAAGGATCATGCAGTTGTCGGACAAAAGGAAGAGAAAACGTTAGAATTTTCCTGTGACTATGTGGTAATGACCGGCGCGGTAAAAAGAGACGGGAGTGAGCTTCGGAAAGCCTGCTATGAACGGCAGATCGGGTATTATGAGGCGGGAGACGCAGGGATGGCGCGCCGCGCCTTGGATGCGACCCGGGAAGCTTTTGATATTGCGCTGACTTTTGACAGGCCGGGCGAACATGAATATGCTTCTAAGCCGAAGAAGATCGTTTTTGCTACGGGTGTTACCGGAACGATGGGGCAGGAGACGATGAAACAGCTTCTCTCCAGAAATAACAGGTTCCAGGTACGCGTACTTGCAAGGCCTTCCGAGAAAAATATAGCGCTGATGCAGAAATACGCATGTCCTTCCCTGGAAATTATCTGGGGCGACATGGGGGACTATGATGTGGTAAAGCGAGGGGTTGACGGCGCGGATTATGTGCTTCATATCGGGGCAATGGTTTCACCGGCGGCCGATCAGTATCCCGAGCAGACTTTGTACACGAATATCGGTTCTACGCTTAATATTATTAAGGCGATTAAGGAACAGCCGGATCCGGACAAAGCACACTTTGTATATGTGGGTACGGTTGCTATGACCGGAGGACGGACAGAGCCGGTTCACTGGGGAAGAGTAGGCGATCCGATTAATCCGTCTATCTTTGATTACTATGCGCTGTCAAAGGTATTTTCCGAGCTGGCAGTGTTTGAGTCGGGTCTCAAGCACTGGGTATCTATCCGTCAGACCGGGCAGCATCCGGTAGCGGAAGGCGCGGGCGAGCAGCCGATTATCTTTCATCAGCCGCCGAATAATGTGCTGGAATGGAGTACTTCGGTTGAATCCGGTATTTGTATGGCAAATATCTGTGAGGAATGGGTTCCGGAATCCTTCTGGAGGAAAGGATATAACCTCAGCAGCGGCGCAGGCTACCGGCTGGCTCACTGGGAACTGATGGATATCAGTATGGGCGCGTTTGGACTGGGATTAAAGGATTTATTTGATTTGAATATGCTGGCAACCTATAATTTCCATGGACATTACTTTAGCGACAGTGACAAGCTGGATGAGATTCTTCATTTCCGGTGCATCCCTGCAGAACAGTACTGGGGAGGCGTAAAAGAAGAGATGCGCAGGATGGCGGCGAATCCGATGATCCGCGCGATGTTCCCGACCGGCGAAGAGATGAAGGCGCAGAATATGGAAGTCGGCCATTTGCGTATGGGTTCCTACTGGATGTTTGAGAACAATGAGGAAAACTGGATCAAAGCATTCTTTGGTTCCAGGGAGAAACAGAAGGCAATCAAAACCTGGGAGGAATTTGATCTGCATCATGCAAGTGAAGAGGTAACGTATCTTGATCACGGCTACGACGAGACGAAAGCCCTGGAAGAACTGACGCTGGAAGATCTGAAAAAAGCGGCCGCATTCCGCGGAGGAGAATGCTTAGCAGAAGAAGCGCCGGATATCTATACCCCTATTCAGTGGCGCTGTGCAGAAGGCCATGAGTTTATGATGTCTGTGAATGCCGTACTCCATGGCGGACACTGGTGTCTGGAATGCCTGTCCCACGAGTGGCAGTACGGACAGATTGCCAAGAAGAACCCGTTCTATGCTCAGGTATGGACGCCGATTCACGGAGAGGGGGACGATTATGTAATTCCAATGGAGTTCAGCGGATATGATGTGGCGAAAGAACTGAAGGAGAAATTAGGATTATAACTTAAGAAGAGAACGTGTTCTTACAGCTCCGGCAGAATATGCAAAGCGCGGGTAAGAACCCTTACAGGCTGGAGTTTCCCTGCATGCAGAAGGGAAGCTCCAGCCCATGCTTTTCTAACAGTTCTTTGTCTGATAGAATCTCTTTTGCATCCCCGTCGCGAATGATCTGTCCTTCTGACATAAGAATTACCCGGCTGCAGGTATCTAGAATCATATCCAGATCGTGGGAAGCGATAATCTTCAAATGGTCAAAACCATTTAAGATATGGATCAGACGGCGCCGGTTTCCAGGATCCAGCGCAATGGTGGGTTCGTCCATCAATATTATATCAGGAGTCATAGACAGGATGGTAGCGATGGATACCAGTTTTTTTTCACCGCCGGAGAGTGTGTAAATCTGGCGGTTTTTTAAATGTTCAATTTGGATGCTCTTAAGGGCATGCTCCACCCGTCTGTTTACTTCATCCTCAGAGAGCCGGTAATTGCGGGGAGCGAAGGCCACATCCTCCTTAACCGTGGACATGAAAAGCTGGCTGTCGGAGTCCTGGAATACATAGCCGATTTTCTCACGGAGCGCCGGAAGGGCGCTTTTTTCTACCAAAGTATGATCTATGCGGATAGTACCTTCATAGTTTAGGTTTAAACCCACAAGAAGCTTTAATAATGTAGTTTTTCCCGCGCCGTTTGCGCCGATTAAGCCGATGGCGTCGTGTTCTTGGGCGGAGAAAGTAATATCCTTTAAAACAGGATGGGAAGCGTTATAGCTGTAATTTACGTGTTCCAGATGGATCTGTATGCGGTTCATTAGGATGCTCCTTTTAGATTATTTTCAATAGTAGGAATAATACACTCCAGATTATCAGATAGGCAATGTCTTTCGTGCGGAAAACTGTTTTTGCGCCGTAGTAAAATTCCCCCCGGTATCCACGGAGAACCATGCTCTGGTATACGGCGTCTGCCCGGTCCATGCTGCGAAGAAGAAGTTGGCCTGCAAGCGACCCCCAAACCTTAAAGTGAATCCCTTTCTGATTTGGAGCCCGCAGAGCGTATGCGTCGGTAATACGCCCCGCTTCTTCAAGGAGAAGGGAGATGTAACGGTAAGTTAATAATATCTGCGTTACGAAGACCGCGGGAATATGAATCAGACGCAGGGCATAGCAGATTTTTTCAATAGAGGTAGAGGCGATCAGCAAATAGGCCGCCAGCACACTGTATACGCCTTTTAACATCAGCGTCGCCATGGAAACCATGCCTGCCGTTACCACAAAGGAACCGAACGCAGTAACAGGCTGCCGGTCAAATACCGGATTGAACAGCCCGACAAAGCATACCAGAGGAAGCACGATACGAAACCGTTTTAAGGCGTCGGAAAAAGAAACATCTCCCAATATAAACAGCGTAATGGGATAGACGCCCATCCTGAGAAGTCCGGTAAAATTGTATTTGTGAAAGGACAGCGTTACAGCAAGGAAGCTGGCGGTTACAATCAACTTGACCAGCGGATGAATGCGGTTCAGCCACTGGTCTCGGTCTGCAAGAATATCCATTTGGTGGATTTCATATAATGCGCGGTCTAATTTACTCATTTTGCTTCCCTTTGTTTCGGATGCCGGAAAAATTTGAATGCACAGCAGCCGCTTACGCACAGGCCTAACACCATCAGAGAACCGACGACGCCGGAAAAGGAGGTTCCAAGAGAAGAGTCCGAACCTTTAAAGGCGTAGTCCGGCAGCAGTGAAGTGGTTTCCTGAAGGCTTCCGGCGGCCTCGTGGGGAGCCGAAGCTTCTACTTCCAGTTCCGTAGAACCTGTGACGCGGGCAATGGACCATTCCAGTCCGTCCGGACGGGAAGAGGCGAATAAAGATAATCCGCCGCCGATTAACAAGGAGAGGATGCCAAGAGCAGCCAGGGTACGCCGAAGGGTCAGGCGGTTTGCGGTCTTTTCAGCAGTTATATTCATCAGGATTTCCGGCCTGGATTCGTAGATAAATACCAGCACGGCGGCAGTAATCAACCCCTCCGCGAATCCGATTGCAAGATGGATGGGCTGCATCGCAGCGGCGAAGATGGAAAAGGGCAGATCGGTAATGCCGGAAGCAAGGGTCTCTAAGGTTACGGAAAACGCGCCCATCTGCAGCGTAAGCATGGAGCCGAGAACCGAAGCGCAAAGGATTTTTCCCCTGCCGGGATTTTTCTTCATGACGGGACGCCAGATTAGAAAATATCCGAAAAAGCATCCGTAAAACGCCATGTTCCAGATATTTGCGCCGAGAGCCAAAAGTCCTCCGTCTGCAAAGAGCAGGCACTGAATCAGCAAAACGCCGATCATGGTCAGGAAAGAGGCGTAAGGCCCGAGAAGCGCAGTCAGCAGCACGCCGCCGCATAGGTGTCCGCTGGAGCCGGTTCCCGGAATGGTAAAATTAATCATCTGGGCCGCGAAAACAAAGGCGCCCATAACGCCCATAACAGGCGTCTTTTTCAGGTCGGTTTCCAGTCTTACTTTTTTAATGGAATATGCGGCCGCCAGCCCGGAACAGGCATACATCGTTCCGGCAACCGCCGGTGAGATTAAAGCATCAGCCATATGCATAAGTCATTCCTCCAATCTGTCTAAAGCCATCGGAAAATATTGCGAAAAAGCAGTTATTCCGGTTATCTTTATCCTGTAAGATGCAGGGGCGTCCTCGGCGGGATACCGCATCGCCGCGCAGGATAGTGCTTATAGAATACCAGACAGGAAGCGAAGCCCGCAAGCCACCGGGGGGGATCTTATGTTACACCTTGTGAAAAGGGAGAATACAGGAATGATTAATTTTTTTGCATATCCTTTCGGTATTCTCTTGGGGAACAGTTCATATACCGTTTAAAGATTTTCCCGTAGTAACAGGGATTGGCGAAGCCTACGATTCCGGCAATGTCCGTAATGCTGTCGTTCCCCTTTAACAGGAGCAGGCTTTGCTGGATCCTGTAAAACAGCAGGTAATCAAAAAGCGTCATATGCATGTGCTTTTTAAAGAAACGGCAGCATTCGCTTTTGCAGATATTAACGCTGCCTGCAATATCCTCCAGCGTCAGCGGTTCCCTGTAATGAGCCTGTATATAGGTAAGTATCCGTCTCAGCCGGTCCAGATGCTGGACTTCGGGTTCGTCGGTATCAGGAAGGGAAGTAAAATACCGGTATAATAGCCGCCAGATTCTTGTGAGCGCCAGATGGATGGAAAGCTCGTAATCCGCAGGCGGATTTTTAGACCAGCCGTAAATCCGCTTTATGGTATCTAATATTTCACCCTGCCAGGAAATGTCCGGGAGGAGGGAAAGGGAACTTAGCCGGGGGCTGGAAGTGATAAAATCCACGTACCGGGTCTGTAAAATACTGGTTTCGTACCCATAGATAAATCTTGGATGGAAGGTGACGGACAGATATTCGCAGTTCATATGATCTGTCATGTAGCCGGAGTGCAGGGCGTTGCTGTTGCAGAACAGGCCTTCGTCCTGGTTTAAAATATACTGCTGTTCATTTACCCGGTAATCAATCCGCCCGGACTGAATCCAGGTCAGCTCTATTTCGGGATGCCAGTGCCACATAAAAGCTCCGCCTTCGTAGATGCCGATGGATTCTTCGCTGATATATACAGGGAAATGATAATCCCCATGGGCTTTCATTTCGAGCTGGCTGTCGGTTGTGTGTATCTGTATCATAAGTTTCTCCCCGCGTATCTAGATACCATTTGCAGGGGGTGTTTTGCCTGGGAAACAGGCGGAAGCAGCGTTCCGGTAAACTTCCTGCGGACGGCGGTTAAGAGCTTTCGCTTCTGTCAAAACTCCACGCACTAGACAGGAACCCTGTAAATGGGGTATAAAAATCAATATAGTTATAGTTTTGTAGATGATATTTATTGTTATATTACAAAATTCTCATTATAATTATAATAAAAATAACCGCGGAGCGCAAGTGACAGCCAATGATCCGCGTGGAGAAAAGGAGAGATGCCAAATGGTGCAGAAGCTGATTGAGAAATTCAAAGAGTTGTATGGTGAGGAAGGCGAGATCCGTAAGTATTTCGCTCCGGGACGTGTGAACCTGATTGGAGAACATACCGATTATAACGGAGGTCACGTATTCCCCTGCGCGCTGACGATCGGAACCTATGGAGTTGTAAGGAGCCGTGAGGATCGGAAACTCCGTTTCTATTCTGTAAATTTTGAAAAGCTTGGCGTCATCGAAACCAGCCTGGATGACCTGACGCCGTCTAAGGAAGCCGGATGGACCAATTATCCGAAGGGCGTGATGTGGGCGTTTGAAAAGAGAGGCATGAAACTGTCCCATGGACTGGATGTGCTGATTTACGGAGATATCCCAAACGGTTCCGGTTTGTCTTCGTCCGCGTCCCTTGAAGTACTTACGGGGCTTATTTTAAAGGAGACCTACGGCTTTGATGTATCTATGGTGGAGATCGCCCTGATCGGACAGGATTCCGAGAATAATTTCAACGGCTGCAACTGTGGGATTATGGATCAGTTTGCAAGCGCTATGGGAAAGAAAGACAATGCGATTTTCCTTGATACCAATACGCTGAACTACGAGTATGCGCCGGTGGTGCTTGAGGACGCAAAGATTGTCATTACCAACAGCAAGGTGAAGCACAGTCTTGTGGATTCGGCTTATAATGACAGGAGAAATGAATGCGAGCAGGCATTAAAGGAACTGCAGAAGGCAGTGGATATTAAGACGCTGGGGGATTTGAGCGAAGAGGAATTTGAAACACACAAGGACGCCGTAAAAAGCGAGGTGTGCAGGAGGCGGGCAAAGCATGCGGTGTATGAGAACCAGCGTGCGATCCGTGCGGTACAGGCTCTTAAGGCGGGCGAGATTGCGGCTTTTGGCAAGCTGATGAACGAGTCGCATGTATCCTTGCGGGATGATTATGAGGTTTCCTGTGAGGAGATTGATATTCTTGTGGATTTGGCGTGGAAGATTCCGGGCGTGATCGGTTCCAGGATTACCGGAGGCGGATTCGGCGGATGTACGGTAAGTATTGTGAAAAACGATACGGTAGATACCTTTATCAGTACGGTAGGCAAAGCATATCAGGAAAAGGTGGGACACGAGGCAGAATTTTATGTAGTAGAGATTGGAGACGGGGGACATGTTATCTAAGAATATTAAGAAATTAGTGCAGTATGGAATGAACACCGGCTTGCTGCCGGAGTGCGAGCGTACATATGCTGTTAATCTCCTGCTGGAGGCATTTCATGAGGACGACTATGAGGATACGGATATTGCAGGAGAGGATATTTGCCTGGAGGCGGTTTTGAAAGCCCTTCTGGACGAGGCATGTGAACGAGGCATCGTGGAAGACAGCGTTGTTTACCGCGACCTGTTCGACACGAAGCTGATGAATTGCCTGATGCCAAGGCCTTCGCAGGTGCAGGAAGAGTTTGCGAAGCGCTATGAGAAGTCTCCGGAAGCAGCGACGGAATATTTCTATAAGCTGAGCCAGGACAGCGACTATATCCGGCGCTATCGGGTAGAAAAGGATAAGAAATGGAAAGTGGATACTCCTTACGGGAAGATTGATATTACCATTAATTTATCTAAGCCGGAGAAAGATCCCAAGGCCATTGCAGCGGCAAGAAACGCCAAGGCCAGCAGCTATCCGAAGTGCTTGCTGTGCATGGAGAACGAAGGCTATGCCGGGCGCGTCAACCACCCGGCAAGGGAAAACCACCGGATTATTCCGGTTACGATTAACGACAGCAAGTGGGGATTCCAGTATTCGCCCTATGTGTACTATAACGAACACTGCATTGTATTTAACGGGCAGCATATCCCTATGAAGATTGATAAGGCGGCATTTATCAAGCTGTTTGATTTTGTAAAGCTATTCCCTCATTATTTCCTTGGCTCCAACGCGGATCTTCCGATTGTGGGGGGGTCCATCTTAAGCCACGACCATTTCCAAGGAGGGCATTATACGTTTGCAATGGCAAAAGCTCCGATTGAGAAACCGGTTGCCATAGCGGGATATGAGGATGTGGAAGCAGGCATTGTAAAATGGCCGCTGTCAGTTTTAAGAATCCGGCATCAGGATGAGAAGAGGCTGATTGAGCTGGCTGACCATGTATTGAAAGCGTGGAGGGGGTATACCGATGAAGATGCATTTATTTTCGCCGAAACAGACGGGGAGCCGCACAATACCATCACGCCGATTGCCAGAAAGGCGGGGGACGTTTTTGAGCTTGATTTGACCCTGCGGAATAATATTACTACAAAGGAACATCCGCTGGGAGTATATCATCCCCATGCGCAGTACCATAATATCAAGAAAGAGAACATTGGCCTGATTGAGGTTATGGGTCTTGCGGTGCTTCCCGCAAGATTGAAAGAAGAGATGGAGATTCTGGCCGAGTATCTGACGGAGGGCAAGGATATCCGAAGTAACGAGAAGATTGAGAAGCACGCAGAATGGGCGGAGGGCTTCCTGGCTCGTTATGAGGAGATTACAGCAGACAACGTGACCGAAATTTTACACAAAGAGATCGGCCGTACCTTTGTAGGCGTTCTGGAAGACGCCGGGGTATATAAATGTACAAAAGAGGGAAGGGCGGCGTTTATGAAATTTATAGAGACGCTGTAAATAGGATAAAGCGCGCCGCGATAGGGTGAAAAAACCGGTTATTCATAAATAGAGAAGCTGTCGGAACATGCAGTTTGCCTGCAATATATCGTTTGCCTTTGAGTTGGGCAAACAATATAGGGGGCGGATAGCATCATCTTCCGACAGCTTCTTTTTCCTGACAATTTGTTTATTTCCAGAATCCTTTGAATCTGCAGATATCCTCCATTTCTTTATAAACAGACGCACAATCCCGTTCGTCTGTTAAGGTAACCAGCAGGTCGCTGGCAAGAAGCCTTGTTTTCCCCTTTGGGATAAATTCCTCGCCGCCTCTCTGGACGGATACCAGAAGGCAGCGCCTAGGCCATTCTACTTCCTTAATCAGCTTTCCGGCGGCATCGGAGCCGTGAGCTACGACAAATTCTTTCAAAATCTTTTTACCGTGGCTTTTTGGCAGTATAATCCCTTTCTTTTCCAGCAGCCGCTCCAGGAGGCTTTCGTAAATCGGCTTGGACCGAAGCAGGGTGGCTGTAACATAGGCGACGATGGAGACGACCGACAGGGATAAAAGCTGCTGAACCGAACCGGTCATTTCAAAAATCAGGATAATTCCTGTTAAGGGAGCCCGGACAATCGCCGTAAAGTATCCTGCCATGGCAAGGACTACGAAATTATTCACATATATAGAATCTAACCCCAGATAATTAACGCTAAAGGTAGCAAATGCTCCTCCGATAAAGGCTCCCAGTACCAGCAGAGGGAAGAAGATGCCTCCAGGGGCTCCGGAGCCAAAGCAGACGGCGGAGAAGACAAATTTACAGACCAGCGTAATCAGAATCATATGCAGCAGCAATTTACCGCTTGTCAACTGGTCGATGAGGTTGTGGCCGCTGCCTAAATAATCCGGCGCGAGAAAACCCAAAACACCTGCGCACAAGAACGGAATCATGAGCTTTGCCGTGGTATTCAGATGCTTTGCGCTGTTGTACAGGGATTGGACTTTCAGGGTAAACCAATTGTAAAATGCGCCCAGTACTCCAAGAAGAACGCCGAGAATCAGTATCATCCAATAATAGCTTTGGGGCAGAATCTGTATAATGTTAAATTGAAAGACAGATTTCATGCCGAAAATCGTGGAAGATAAATAGTCCGCGGACAGGGAAGCAGCCATGACGGACAGCAGCACCGATACAGAAAAATTCTTGTGAACCTCTTCCAAGGAAAACATAACTCCGGCAAGAGGCGCGTGGAAAGCGGCGGATAAACCCGCGCTGGCTCCGCAGGTTAAGAGAAACCGTTCTTCTGTTTTCCCCCGGTCCAGCAAATTGGAAATACCTTTCCCGGCCATAGCGCCAAGCTGAATAGACGGGCCTTCTCTTCCAAGGGACATACCGCCGAGAAGACATAAGAAACCTCCTGCGAATTTGGCGGGAAGTACTTTCCACCAGACTTGATCCAACTGCCCGGCCATCTCTCCTTCAAGCTGGGGAATTCCGCTTCCTGAAATCAGAGGCTCCCATACGACCAGTTTTCCAACGATTACAGCCAGCAAGAGCAGAACGGCGAACCATCCTGCAATGCGCAGGGGAGAGCCTTCTGCAAAATCCAGAATAGCATAGAGCCAGACAGACGCGTATTCCAGCAGAATTCGGTAGAGCAGAACCACAAAACCTCCTGCAGCGCCAACCAGAATCCCTTCCCCGATTAAAATAATTTGCAATTTTTCTGCGCGTTTCAGCGTATTTTCTGTATTGTTATTCACAACATAATCCTCTCTTAAGATTATTTGATGAAAAGACGGCAATGATCCTTTTTTTGAAGGAGAATTACCAATAGCTACCTAGTAATTATACCTGATACTATTTTATAAGTCGAATCATTTTTCGGAAACATTGTTAATGGCGCTGGCATAAACGCCATGGACAGCCGCCGCAATGGTCTGCGGAGGATATAATTAAAAGAAACATTTTTTGCTAATTTTCTTGTTTTTTCGACATTTTTCGAGTATCGTATAAATAGAGTTATTAAGGAGAATTAGAAAATACGGGAGAGAGTAAAGCATGGAGGATTATTCTGAGAGAAGGCCGAAAAAAGATGGAATTAAGGCTCATAAGGCTGCGCAGCAGAAAAGAGAGGATCGGTTTGGAAAATCCGGGAGGAGTTTTGACGCTGCAAGACGCGCGCATCATGGCGTCGGTACTGTCCATGAAAGGCATATAAGAAGAGATATGGCTGAGGGCGAAGTTAACACAGAAGCGAGAAGACGGCTGCAGGCGGAGAGACAAAAAAAGCGTCAGAAAAGGCAGTTTCAGAGGCTGACGGCGCTGGGAGCGCTGACGCTTGTTTTGGTGTTGTCGGTTCTGTTTGTCCGAGTTGGCGTAAAGGGCGTTTGGAAGAAGGCAACGGAAGCGAAAGCAAAGGCCGAAGCTCTGGAACTGGAGAAAAAGAAGCCGAAGCTTCAGGAAGCAACAGCCGTGATTACAATAGCGGGAGATGTTATTATGCATCAGCCGCTGCTGGAGTCGTCGGTGTATTATAACGGAGGAAGTTATGATTACAATCCAATCTTTACTTATATGAAAGAGATCTATGAAGCGGCGGATTTTGCGGCTGTTACGACAGAATACGCTTTGACGGAAGGCGGGTACAGCGGCTATCCGTTATTCTGCGCGCCGGACGCGATCGCGGAGGCAATGGCGGCGAACGGCCTGGATATGTGTATGCTGGCAAATAATCATATATATGATAACGGGGATGAAGGACTGCAGCGGACGATGGATGTGCTGGAAAAGAATCATCTTTTATATATAGGAACCCGAAAGAATGAAACAGATAAAAATTATGTGGTGCAGGATATTAATGGAATTAAGGTTGGATTTTTTAATCTCTCAGGGTCTAATTCCCCGCAGCTCTGCTGCGTAACAAACTTTC
>CAJURK010000015.1 GCA_910588745.1 uncultured Dorea sp.
TGAAATGAATCCGCACGATATAGGTGGTGCGGCCTATCTTCTTCACCAGTGCGGACGGATTTTCTGCCCCTGCTGTGGCCGTGGTATCTGCTACATCCTGGATGCTTTTATCGCTGCTCATGGTATCATGTGTCTTTCCCGGACAATCCGCTGATTATATTACCGATGATAAAGGAATGCCGTTAGTCGTTGAAACAATTAGAGTAATAGACGAAGACGAGAAGAAGGAAATGGACAAAAAAAGATTGGTATATGAACATGTATTCCTTTTTTCGGGAACTCGCGAATCAACTTGCAGTTCCTCAATACCTATGGACTCAAGACCATTTGCAGGTTTGTCTAAAAAGCGACAGAATAAAGCTCAAAATACTATCCTGTCTTGAAGATGTTTATAGTACGAATCCATGAATTTATGCTATGATAAAACAGAAGATAAACACATAGAAAGGATATTACCCACAGATGACGCTTACACAACTGCAGTATGCAATTGCCATAGCCGGCGCCGGCTCCATGAACGAAGCGGCAAGGGAGCTTTTTGTTTCACAGCCCAGTCTTTCTTCCGCTGTGAAAGAACTGGAGGAGGAAACCGGCGTCCGCCTGTTTCGGCGAACCAACCGGGGGATCGCCTTAACTCCGGAAGGGGAGGAATTCATCGGCTATGCCAGACAGGTCGTAGAACAGTATGGATTGATGGAATCCCGGTACATCAAGAAGGAGCAGGTTAAAAAGAAATTCAGCGTATCCATGCAGCATTATACCTTTGCTGTAAAAGCCTTTATAGAGATGGTAAAGCAATTTGGCATGGATGAATATGAATTTGCTGTTTATGAAACGAAAACCTATGAAGTAATCGAAAATGTAAGAGAATTTAAAAGTGAAATCGGAATCCTCTATGTCAATGCTTTTAACGGGAAAGTGCTGAAGAAGCTTTTTAGCGAATATCATTTGGAATTTCATGAAATTCTGCAGTGCGGTATCTATGTGTATATGTGGAAGGGGCATCCGCTGGCAGAGAGAAAAGAGGTAGCTATTGAAGAACTTGGGGAATATCCCTGCCTGTCTTTTGATCAGGGAAAAAACAATTCGTTTTATTTTGCGGAGGAAGTTTTAAGCGCTTATGAGTACAAGCGTTTGATTAAGGCAAACGACAGGGCGACGCTTTTAAACCTGATGGTAGGTCTGAACGGCTATACCATGTGTTCCGGCATTTTGTGCGAAGAGCTGAATGGCTTTGATTACGTTGCGGTAAAGCTGAAATCAGAAGAGATTATGTCGATTGGATATCTGGTGCGGAAAGGCGTCGCCATCAGTCCCCTGGGGCAAAAATATCTGGAGGAACTGGCAAAGTATAAAGATAAAGCGCTACAATAGCGGCTGGCTATAGGGGGAAACTATAACCAGATGTTTCTTTTTCATATTATACAGCGCAGCAGGGTCGTGTTATGATATTCTTGTAAATCAGAAGCGGATATGAGGAGGCAAAGATGATATGAAAAAGAAATATGCGGAAAGAAATTTAAAATTTGAAACGTTACAGCTACACGTAGGACAGGAGCAGCCTGATCCGGTTACCGATTCCAGGGCGGTACCCATTTACCAGACATCCTCTTACGTATTTCATAACAGCGAACACGCGCAGGCAAGGTTTAACTTGTCGGACGCCGGCAATATTTACGGAAGGCTTACGAATCCCACGGAGGATGTGTTTGAAAAAAGAATTGCGGCTCTGGAAGGCGGCGCGGCGGCGCTTGCCGTAGCATCCGGCGCGGCGGCCATTTCCTATACATTTCAGAACCTGGCCCATGCGGGAGACCACATTGTGGCTGCAAAAAATATTTACGGCGGAACATATAACCTTCTAGCGCATACCCTGCCGGAATATGGAATTAAAACCACCTTCGTAGATCCATTTAAATATGAGGAAGTGGAAGCGGCGATCCAGGATAATACAAAAGCAGTCCACATTGAAACCCTGGGCAATCCCAATTCGGACGCGGCGGATATTGAAAAGCTGGCGGCCATAGCCCATGCCCATAGAATCCCGCTGGTGGTAGATAATACCTTTGCCACGCCTTATCTGGTTCGTCCCATTGAATACGGCGCCGATATCGTGGTACATTCCGCAACGAAATTTATCGGCGGACACGGAACCGCAATCGGAGGCGTTATAGTTGACGGAGGAAGATTTGACTGGGAAGCGAGCGGTAAATTTCCGGGTCTTACCGAGCCTAATCCAAGCTACCATGGGATCAGCTTCACAAAAGCCGTGGGCGCGGCTGCTTTTGTGACAAGTATCCGCGCAATATTGCTCCGGGATACCGGCGCTACCCTTTCTCCTTTCCACGCCTTCCTGTTTCTTCAGGGACTGGAAACCCTGTCCCTGCGGGTGGAAAGGCATGTGGAAAATGCTTTGAAGGTTGTGAAATATCTAGACGGACACCCTCAGGTTGAAAAAGTAAACCACCCTTCTGTTTCTGCCGATCCGGTACAGCAGGAGCTTTATAAAAAATATTTCCCGAATGGAGGCGGCTCCATCTTTACTTTTGAGATCAAAGGAGACGCCGGGAAGGCGCAGGAATTTATTGACAATCTGGAATTATTCTCTCTGCTCGCAAATGTGGCGGATGTAAAATCTCTGGTGATTCATCCGGCTTCTACAACTCATTCGCAGCTTAGTGAGGCGGAACTGGCGGATCAGGGAATTAAACCGAATACGATCCGGCTGTCGGTTGGCACTGAAAATATTGACGATATCATAGAAGACCTGGAAGAAGCGTTTCAGGCGGTAAATAATTATCCGTTCACTTAAATAACTTAAAAGTATTGGTTGTTTTTTCGTTGCCTGCCAGCGTTATCCTGTTATATAATCAAAAGGATACAAGGAAGATTAACGAATATGACCAGAAAAAGGAGCTATAGCTGATGAGACTAAGAAAAAAAGTGTTATGTATCGTATTCATGTGCTGCATGGCAGTATTGAGCGGCTGCGGAACGAAGAACGAGGCTGCCGGAGAACAGACAGATTCATCCGGAAAAGTAGGGGAATTTACCATGAATGACATCGAGGGGAATACGTTTACCCAGGAGCTTTTTGGAGAGAACGACCTGACTCTGGTGAATGTGTTTACGACCTGGTGTACTCCCTGCGTCAGAGAAATTCCGGATTTAGAGAAGCTGAGCCAGGAAATGGCGGACCAGGGCGTGGCAGTGGTAGGAATTGTTTTGGATACAGCAGCCCTTCCGGGGGGCGAACAGGAGGAAATCGTGGAGAAAGCAAAGCTGCTGGCGGAGGAAACCGGGGCGTCCTATCCGTTCCTGATACCGGACGAAGGTTATATGAACGGCCGGCTTTCGGGAATTGACGCGGTTCCGGAAACATTTTTTGTAGATAAAGAAGGAAATATTGTTGGCGAAACGTATGTTGGAAGTCATGGACTGGAGGAATGGAGAGAGATTGTGGAAAAAGAACTGGAAGGGGTGAAAGAATGATTCGCCTGCTGCGTACTTCCCGAGCCGGAATCCTGGCTGCTGCGGCAGGGCTTGTTATGATGGCTGTTGGGATTGACAGGGGAGAGATGGCGGTAGTGTTAGAAAAAGCTATAAATATCTGTATGGAGTGCATCGGAATTGGATAAGAGGACAAGTGTAAATAAAACAACATATAAGAGGATACAGGAACGGAAACGCCATAGAGTACAGGCATTGTGGGCATTCATTTCTAATAGTTATTTAGCAGGGTTCGTCCAGGGGAAGATCTATCAAGGACAATGGAAAAATTTATGCGTTCCCGGGCTGAACTGCTATTCCTGCCCAGGCGCTGTGGCCGCCTGTCCCATTGGCGCTTTGCAGGCGGTGATAGGAAGCTGGAATTTTAAATTTGCATGTTATGCGGCGGGATTCCTGATGTTTATTGGAGCGCTGGCGGGAAGATTTGTATGCGGCTGGCTGTGTCCCTTCGGACTATTTCAGGATTTGCTTTATAAGATTCCTTTTTTAAAGAAGGCGGGGAACTTTCGTGGAGATAAGCAGCTTCGCAAGCTGAAATACGTAGTGTTGATTGTATTTGTAATATTGCTGCCTATGTTTGTGGTAGATATCCTTGGACAGGGCGCGCCTTATTTTTGCAAATTGATCTGTCCTGCGGGGACGCTGGAAGGAGGAATCCCGCTTGTTCTTCTGAATAAGTCGGTGCGAAGCGCGTTAGGGTGGCTGTATGTATGGAAAAATGCATTGCTGTTGGCTGTTATAATCCTGTCGGTTCTGGTTTACCGGCCTTTCTGCAAGTACATATGTCCTCTGGGAGCGGTTTATTCGGTTTTCAATCCTATCGCAGTGTTCCGTTATCGGGTGGATCGGGAGGCTTGTGTGGACTGCGGGGCCTGCGCGCGAGTATGTAAGATGCAGGTGAATCCGGCAGAACGCCCAAACCATCCGGAATGTATCCGCTGCGGGGTATGTAAAAAAGCCTGTCCGGTAAAAGCCATTCATTAGGAAAGCCGGAGAGACGTCATTGATAAAAAGTAAAAAAGGATGCCCTGCGTTGGTGCAAGGCATCCCTTTTATATATGTAAAGGTAAGTGTTTTTAGTCGAAGTCCAGCAATCATACTTACGCTTTTGTATAGCACAACTGCCGTCTTCATTTGATAAAATAACTATATCAGATAATTGTGAATGGAATATGTCAGCGTGTTAAAATCTTTGTAAAATATCTTAAGAAAACCTAAATATTGTAGTGGGTACAGGAACGGAAGAAGCTATACTTAGACAGTATTTTACTGTTATTGATTGAAGAAGTGTTGAGGATAGATTATAATAAAGAAAACAGAAATTATGAACGAGGAGGATATACAATGGCAAAGGGATACAAAGGATTAGAGGCGGCGATTGCCGCAATCAGGACAAAGACAGATTTTGTTCCGGAGCTTGCGCTTGTACTTGGCTCCGGCCTGGGTGGATTCGCGGAGAAGGTTGATGTGAAGGCTGAGGTAGATTATACGGATATTGAAGGATTTCCGGTATCGACAGTGGCCGGGCATGAGGGAAAATTTATTTTCGGTTATGTGAAAGAAACGCCGGTTGTTGTAATGAAGGGGCGGGTACACTATTACGAAGGCTATGAGATGGAAGACGTGGTGATGCCGATCCGCCTGATGGGGATGCTGGGGGCGAAGACCCTGATTCTTACCAACGCGGCAGGCAGTGTGAATCTGGATTATAAGCCGGGAGATCTGATGATTATAGAGGATCAGATTTCTGCGTTTGTACCAAGCCCATTAAGAGGCGCTAATATAGAAGAACTGGGAACCCGTTTCCCGGATATGAGTAAGATTTATGATAGGGAGCTTCAGAAAAAGACGGCAGAAATAGCCGGAGAACTGGGGATTTCTATTAAGAAAGGCGTGTATCTGCAGTGGCAGGGGCCAAATTATGAGAGTCCCGCGGAGATCCGGATGTTCCGCGGATTGGGCGCCGACGCAATCGGAATGAGTACGGCATGCGAGGCTATTGCGGCAAGACACATGGGGCTTCGTGTCTGCGGCATTTCCTGTCTGACGAATATGGCGGCGGGAATTCTTGACCAGCCATTAGACCATAAGGAGGTTCAGGAAGTGGCGAACCGGGTGAAGGATTCTTTTGAAGCGCTTGTCTCAGAGATGATTTCCAGGATATAAGTCTGTAGGAAAGGATCAAAAGCACAGCGCGTCCACGGAGGGGATAAACAGGAGGAAAAATAGTATGATTTATAAATGCAGTGTCTGCGGATATATTTTTGATGAAGACAAGGAAAAAATGAAGCTTTCCGAATTGTCGGAATGTCCGCTGTGTAAACAGCCGGCGGACAAGTTTGTTCCGGCGGAAACAAAAAAAGCGGCTGTAAAAGCAGAATCCGGAGATACAAAGGAAGACGCAGAGAAGGGAGCGGAACCGGAAGAGATTTCTCTGGAATATCCGAAAGAGACCCGGAAAACGGATGCAGATTACCGTTATATGAAAGAAATCCATGAGATGGCAGTTACCGGAAAGAGTAGGATTGAGGCAATGGGAACCAGGATGCCGATGCCGAATTGGGATGACATTCTGGTACTTGGAGCCCAGCTTGACCCGATGCCGTTAGAGGAACACGCGCCGGTGTCTACGATGACGGTAATCGGAAAGCATGCTAAAAGGCCGATGGTTCTTGGTACCCCGGTATACATTTCCCACATGTCTTTCGGGGCGCTGTCGAAGGAGACGAAGACGGCGATGGCAATGGGAAGCGCGATGGCGAAGACAGCTATGTGCAGCGGGGAGGGCGGAATCCTGCCGGAGGAGAAAGCGGCGGCCTACCGTTACATATTTGAATATGTGCCGAACCGGTATAGTGTGACGGATGAGAATTTAAGAAGCTCGGACGCCATAGAGATTAAGATCGGGCAGGGTACCAAGCCCGGCATGGGCGGTCATCTGCCGGGAAGCAAGGTGACGCCGGAGATTGCAAAGATTCGGAATAAGCCGTTGGGAGAGGATGTAATCAGTCCCTCGAAGCTTCCGGGTATCCATACCAGGGAAGACCTGAAAGAACTGGTTTCAGAACTCCGCAGGCGCAGCGACGGACGGCCCGTGGGAATCAAGCTTGCGGCAGGCAGAATTGAGCGGGATATGGAATTCGCGGTATTTGCGGAACCGGATTTTATTACCATAGACGGAAGAGGCGGCGCTACGGGAGCATCGCCGGCCATTGTCCGGGATTCTGCCAGTGTTCCGACGATTTATGCGCTGTACCGCGCGAGAAAATATTTAGACAGTATCCGGTCGGATATTGAACTTGTGATTACCGGAGGATTACGGGTGTCTTCTGATTTTGCCAAA
The DNA here is from genome assembly GCA_910588745.1 of uncultured Dorea sp. Classification (GTDB taxonomy): domain Bacteria; phylum Bacillota; class Clostridia; order Lachnospirales; family Lachnospiraceae; genus Claveliimonas. The sequence continues at coordinate 6,854 of CAJURK010000015.1, forward strand.
GCAATTGCCATGGGGGCGGACGCGGTTGCGGTTGCTTCGGCGGTAATGGTTGCGGCGGCCTGTCAGCAGTACCGGATCTGCGGCTCGGGGATGTGTCCGGTAGGAGTGGCCACCCAGGATGAGACGCTGCGGAACAGGCTCCATATAGAGGCGGCGGCGAAGCGGGTGGCGAATTATCTGAACTGCTGTACCGCCGAGTTAGAGACATTTGCAAGAATTACCGGACATAAAGATATCCATGACCTTACGGTGGAGGATCTGTGTACGGTCAGCCGGGAGATTTCAGAGTTTACAAACATCAGACATGCGTAGAAAGTTGATTCCTGCGGGGATATGCCCGCAGGAATTTTAAACGCTGCCTGCAGGGAGCCGGGAAATTTCCGCGCTGTATGCATATGTCGTTTTCTGGAATTTACGTAATGTTTAGCTTGCTGTGGAAGGGTGTTCCAGGATGCGCGGGCTGGGGGTTGAAATAGATAAAGGAGTTGGAAATTATGGTAGAATTGAATGAGAAGGCAATTTCTTATATGAACAAGAGAGGGTATCGGGATATTGTCCTTGACGTGATTCCGTATACTAGCTGATGCGCGCCTCCGCGTATGGAGATATCAGTAGGATTTACTGATAAGGAAGAAGAGTATTATACCGGAAACGGTTACATTTGCGATGAGAGTGCGCTTGGCCGGGTATATTATCCGGCCAAGGGCATAGAGATCTGCGGACAGCCTGCGGTGCGTTATATGGAATATCCGTGGATCAGTACTTTTGAGACAGACGGAATGATTGCTTTACAGACAGAAAAAAGAGGAAAAGTATGAAGAGAAGCAGACAGATTACATTAACAGAAGGACCGATTTTAAGATCGCTGGTTGCGCTGGCGGTGCCGATTATGGCATCGTCGTTCTTAAATACTGTTTACAGCATTACGGACATGGCGTGGATTGGAATGCTTGGGTCGAAGGCGGTGGCGGGAGTCGGAGTGGGCGGCATGTATATCTGGCTGTCTCAGGGACTGTCCTCGCTGGCAAGAATGGGCGGGCAAGTCAATGTGGCTCAGGCGTTTGGCCGCGGGAGACAAGATGAGGCCGGAGCGTTTGCGAAGGCGGCGCTGCAGATCGTCGTCGTATTTGGACTCTTGTTTGCCCTGGTCAGCGTGATTTTTACAAAGGAGCTTGTGGCGTTGTTTCATCTGGGAGACGCGCAGGCAGTCCGGTATGCCGAGAGTTATATGAGGATTACCTGCGGACTGGTAATATTTTCTTATCTGACGGTGGTGCTGACCGGGATTTACACGGCGCAGGGAGATTCAAAGACGCCGCTTCTGGCAAATGTGATTGGCCTTGTGCTGAATATGGTGTTGGATCCGGTTTTGATTTTAGGACTTGGCCCATTTCCAAGAATGGAAGTGGACGGCGCGGCTATTGCCACGGTATCTGCGCAGTTTATTGTAATGATGGTGATGATTCTTGGCGCCGGAAACAGCAGGGGCGAGTATCATGTTCTGAAAGGAATCCGTATTCTGAAGCTGACGGAAAAGAAGTTCTATCGGGGCGTGTTCCGAATCGGGACGCCGACGGCGATCCAGGGAACGGTATACTGTATGATTTCTATGGCGCTTGCGCGTATGGCGGCGGCATTCGGGCCGGGCGCGGTGGCGGTGCAGCGTGTGGGAGGCCAGGTGGAGGCGGTGTCATGGAATACGGCGGACGGTTTTGCGGCGGCGATCAACGCGTTTACGGCTCAGAATTACGGAGCGGGCCAGATGGAGCGGGTAAGGAACGGTTACCGCATCTCCTTCTGGACCACGGCTGTGTGGGGAGGGTTGATTACCTTGATTTTTCTCTGCTTTCCGCGGCCGATATCGCAGGTGTTCTTCTACGAGGCGGATGTATTGAGGGAATCCGTCGGGTATCTGAGTATCATAGGAATCGGCGAGGCTTTCATGTGCGTAGAGCTTATGACGGTAGGGGCGTTGTCCGGCCTGGGTAAGACGAAGCTTTGCAGTGTGATCAGCATCATATTTACCGGGGCAAGGATTCCCTTGGCGCTGGCGCTTTCCGGGACTGCGCTGGGGTTAAAAGGAATCTGGTGGGCGCTGACGCTGTCCTCTATGGTAAAGGGAATCTTGTTTACGATAGCTTTTCGGTATGCGTCCGCGGATTAGTAGTATTTTTCATTGGTGAGGATTCCTTCATATTGTTTCTTGTTGAACCGTTTGGTAAATAGCTGGCATTTACACAGGAATATGTAATAGATGTTCAGTCCGCATCCCCTCAGCGTCTCGAAGTTCCCCTGGCCTTTCGAGATCAGTACGTCCGCGTTATGGATGATCTCGGAAGCTTCGGAAGAAATCTTCGGCAGGTAGGTTCCGGTAATCCCGGTTCCGTTTCCGGTAACTGCCGCTATATCAGTCAGTCCCGCTTGAACGGCGTCTTCCATAGTAGCGTCGTTTAAGGCAGGCATGCCGCGGACAATGATATTTACCTGGATATCCGGGAACCGGGATTGGATAGCCTGAATCAGCAGTTTGTCTAAAACGATCTCGCCGCAGTTGTCGGTGATATAGGCCAGCCTGCGCGCGGTTTCCAAATCCGCGTACAGTTCCCGGAAGATTTTTTCATCAATTTCCTGGCTGTCAGCTTTTGACAGCAGTTCAAATAATGTTTCTCTGTCTACGTTATCTAAGGCGCCGAAATCAATATAATTTCCAGTCATAACATATTGAACCGCCCGCCTGATGGGATCGGGGGAGCTGCTGATATTAGCGGCGATTGCGGGTTCTTGTTCCAGCATTAATTTGTTAAAGGTCTGTTTGATCTCTGTAAAATCAAAGGTATATCCGAATAGTTCTTTCTGAAGTTTTAGAATGTAGTCGGTGACGACGGGGGCGCCTTCCTCTGGCTGGACAGAGGACAGGATAGAGAAAACCCGTCTCATATATTCCATCCGCTCGGCCTCGGTGGAGCTTTCCGGATAGGCTCCTAAAAATTTGTTCGTCATGCATTTTACGCATTCAGAGTTCCATCTTGTAGTCATTGTATAATCTCTCCTTTTTAAATGATTTTATTTGTAAACTAAACGGCACCATTTTCTGATGGGGTCTAGTTTTTGCATAGTTTTAATTCGTTGCTATTCATTTATGATAAGGCAGAAAGCTTCTTCGGCAGCAGCTCATCCGTCCAGTTTCTGAAATATGCTCTTTTATGTCTTACTATATACGATTCCTGTAAAATTAACAATGCAATTTTTCTTTCATTCATTTATTGTTTATACATGATTGGCCTATTATAATGGTTTTTATAAATGTTATAAGCAGTTGACAAATTGCCAATGGTAGTTGGTTGCCTGCAAAGTGCTTTGTTTGATATTATTTAGAAGAAAGAAGAAGCATTAAGTTTTTAAGGAGAAAATCTATGAATTTCAATGAAAAACTGGTTGAACTGAGGAAATCGAAGGGCTTATCGCAAGATGAATTTGCTCATAAAATAGGCGTTTCAAGGCAAACCGTATCCAAATGGGAACTGGCGCAAAGTTATCCCGATTTTCAAAGGCTTGTTTTGCTGGCTGACTATTTTGGGATTTCGCTTGACGCGCTCGTAAAAGATATAGATGTCCAGGATGTAAGGAATAGAAATTTAAGCAATAAACAAATATCAGCAATTTATGACGATGTACAAAATGCCAAGTCTACTATTAACACGGTTGTAAATGTCTTGTGTGTTATCGGCGCTGTAGGCATTGTGTTCTTTCTTTTGTTAGGTATATTTTTGAGATAGAATATAATATTTATTTAGCCGTTGGACGGAGTAAAAAGACGTTGTTTGGGCAGATGTCCTATTCAGATTTGTAGGATGTTCCTGTTTTACTATTAGCCGCCATGGGGATTAGCTGTTGTTTTTTAAGTACTCTTTGTATATAATACAAGCAGAATTAAGGTAATATGATCGTATGCCCGGCTGAGAAGGGCGTAAGCGTATAGGGATTCAATCAAACGACATGGAAGGAGCGGGCAAATGCCAGAAAAGAAAAAGGGACGGTTTCATTTAATACTGCGGTTTTCCCGGAACGCGAAGGGTTATTTTGCGGTGGTACTGGCGGCGTCGTTTGCGTCAACGGTTCTGAACGCTCTGATTCCTAAGATTTTCAGCTTTACCATAGACCGGGTGCTGGCTCCGGGAGGGATTCCATATTTAAAAGAGCATTTGTGGCTCTTGTCCCTTTTGGTAGTCGGCATCGCGCTGGCTAATGGAATCGCCGTATATCTTTACCGAAGCAATACGGCGAAGGCGGGGGAGACTTTTGCGAAGAATATGAGGGACATGCTGTTCTTCCATGTGCAGCGGCTTCCCATGAGCTGGCATGGCAGGAACCAGACCGGAGATATCATCCAGCGCTGTACGACGGATGTGGAAACCATTCGGAATTTTGTGGTAACCCAGGCGTTGGAAGTATTTCGGACGGCTTTTCTGCTGGCGGTGTCTTTGGGGATGATGTTTTCGATGAATCTCAAATTAACGTTGGTGGCGCTTGTTTTTATACCGATTGTTATGGCGTATTCTGGAATTTTTTATCAGTTAATTGCCAGGAATTTTACCAACGCGGACGAAGCCGAAGGGGAATTGTCTACGGTAGTGCAGGAAAACGCTACCGGAGTTCGGGTAGTGCGGGCCTTTGGCAGAGAACAGTTTGAAATCAGCCGGTTTGATGAGAAGAACCGCGTCTTTGCAAGGCTCTGGATTAAGCTGGGAACCTTGTCAGGTCTTTACTGGGGCGTGGGGGAACTGATTACCGGGTTCCAGGTGATCTTTATAATTACCATGGGAGCCGTGGAAGCGGTGCATGGGAACATTACCGCAGGAGAATTTATTGCCTTTGCTTCCTATAATACAACGCTGGTATGGCCGGTGAGAAGCCTGGGGCGTATCCTGTCGGAAATGAGCAAGGCGGGCGTATCCTTTGACCGGGTGAACTACATTCTGGATTCCGCCGAGGAAGATATGGCGGAAACCGGAAAAGAACCGGAGCATATGGATATTACCCTGGAGCATGTAACCTTCGGATATGGGAATGGCGGAAATGTCCTGGAGGACGTATGCGTCCACATTCAAGAAGGCGCAACTTATGGAATCTTAGGGGGAACTGGGAGCGGAAAGTCTACCATCGTACACCTTCTGGACAGGCTTTACGACCTGGAGGGAGGAGTGATTCGCATTGGAGGCGCGGATATCCGGGACATTTCCAGGGGATGGCTGCGGGAGCATATCGGCGTGGTATTGCAGGAGCCGTTTCTCTTTTCCAGAACCATCCGGGAAAATATTGCGGCTGCGAACCCGTCGGCGTCTATGGAAGAAATCAGGGAAGCGGCGCGGACTGCCTGCGTGGACGATGCGATTATGGGGTTTCCGGACGGTTATGAGACGATGGTAGGAGAGCGGGGCGTGACCTTATCCGGCGGCCAGAGGCAACGTATAGCCATCGCTAGAATGCTGCTGGCAAAGGCGCCGGTTATGGTGTTTGATGATTCCCTGTCCGCGGTGGATGCGGAGACCGATTCCAGAATTCGGACGGCGCTTAAGGAGAAGATGAAGGACGCTACGGTGATCCTGATTTCCCACCGCATTACAACGCTGATGGAAGCAGACCAGATTCTGGTGCTGAACCATGGAAGGGTTGAGGAGATAGGGACGCATCTGGAGCTTTGCCGGAACGGAGGAATTTACCAAAAGATTTACGAGATACAGATGAACCAGGACGATAGACGGCTTCTGGAAGAGGGGTAATGCAGGGAGCCGGCTTTATGCGGCGGAAGCGTATCAGTTGAAGGAGACAGGACGGATGGAAAAGAAAGAGAAGGAGAACCAGAATTTTAGCTTAACGGTGTGGAAAAAGATGCTGCCTTTTTTCCGGCCTTACTATCGCTATTTTGTAACTACCGTCAGCCTGAATGTGCTTCTGGTGCTGATGGATGTGGGAATCCCATTGTTTCAGAGCTATGCGATTGATCAGTTTATCGTGCCGAATACCTTGGAAGGAATCGGCGTGTTTGCGGTGATCTATGGGCTGGCAATCCTGATGCAGACGGTCAGCCTCTTTTTCAGCGTCCGGGCGGCGATCCACATTGAGATGAATGTTGGAAAGGACTTGAAGCGGGCGCAGTTTGTTCATCTGCAGAAACTTTCTTTTTCCTATTATAATACGACGCCGGTGGGATATATTCACGCAAGGGTAATGAGCGATACCCTAAAAATTGCTACGGTTCTGGCCTGGGGGCTTGTGGATATGTTTTGGGCGTTTGCCTATGTGGCCGGCGTATTTGGGATTATGTTTGTGCTGAATTGGCGGCTTGCGCTGATCGTGCTGCTGGTGGTGCCGTTTCTTGCTCTGATTACGGCCTTTTTCCAAAAACGGATGCTGGTCTGGAACCGGAAAATACGGGAGACCAATTCTGAGATAACCGGCGCCTTTAACGAGGGGATTACCGGAGTGCAGACCAGCAAAACCCTGGGAATGGAACGGCTGAACGACAAGGCGTTCCAGGAGATTACCGGACGGATGAAAGGAAGCTCTATGACGCTCGCCAAGCTAACTGCGGTCTACATGCCGCTGATTCTCTTCTTTAGTTCTATGGTAACGGCATTTGTGCTGGCAAGAGGCGGATATTTCGTACAGAATCAACTGATTGCGCTGGGTACGCTGTCTGTATTCCTATCCTACGCGGTAGGAATTTTTGAGCCGATCCAGCAGCTTGCAAGACTTCTGTCAGATCTGATATCCTGCCAGGCGAATATAGAGCGGGTGACAGGACTCTTAGAGCAGGAGCCGAATATTACCGACTCGCCGGAGGTAAGGGAGAAATACGGCGACGCTATGCATCCGAAAAAGGAAAACTGGGAACCGATTGTCGGTGACATTGAATTTCGGGACGTGACCTTCTGCTATCCTGACGGAAAAGAAAATGTGCTGGAACACTTTAATTTAAAGATTCCCGCCGGAACAACCGTGGCGGTGGTAGGGGATACGGGAGCAGGAAAATCGACGATCGTCAATCTGGCAGGACGGTTCTTTGAGCCTACAGAGGGACAGATTCTCATTGACGGCAAAGACTACAGGGAGCGTTCCCAGCTCTGGCTTCACAGCCAGATCGGGTATGTGCTGCAGAACCCCCATCTGTTTTCCGGGACAATCCGGGAGAATATCCGGTATGGACGGCTGGAGGCGACGGATGCGGAAGTGGAGGAAGCGGCGAGGAGGGTTTCGGCAGACCAGGTCATCGCCCGGCTGGAAAAGGGCTATGATACCGATGTGGGAGAGGGCGGCGGCCGGCTGTCAACGGGGGAAAAGCAGCTCATTTCATTTGCCAGGGCAATTCTTGCAAAGCCTGCGATTTTTGTGCTGGATGAGGCGACCTCTTCGATTGATACCTGGACGGAGCAACTGATTCAGAAAGCGACGGATCTGCTGTTAAAAGACCATACGTCCTTTATGATCGCGCACAGGCTTTCAACGGTGCGGAACGCGGATATAATCCTGGTGATGAAGGATGGGAAAATTGTCGAACAGGGAGATCACAAGGAACTGATCAGGAAAAAGGGGCAGTATTATAGGCTGTATTCCAAACAGTTTGAGGAAGAGCGGGTATTGGAGGTATTTCAGTGAAGCAGGAGATGGATTAAGAGAGCGCGGAGGTAAAATAATATTGCGTTCTTCATATGGCGGAATGTTCTATGGAATCGCAGAAAGCGCATATAAAGCTAAATAATTGTGCAAAGCATTGAAAATTATAGTGCAAAGGTTTGACAAGCGTAAACGAAAAGGGTATACTTAGAAGTAACAATGTGTATAGTTATGACTGGGACTTTACACAGAATATTAAGCAAATATAACAATAAGGGAGGACGATATCAATGGTATCTCAAAAAGTAACAATCTCAAATCCTACAGGAATTCACGCTAGACCGGCGGCAACACTGGCTAAGACAGCAGCTCCGTTCAAATCAAACGTTATTTTGGTTGTCGGAGAGAAGAGACTTCAGGCTAAGAGCGTTTTAAACCTTATGTCAGCAGCTATCAAATGCGGAACAGAGATCACAGTTGAGTGTGACGGAGAAGACGAGGCAGAGGCTCTCAAGACAGTAATTGATGCAATTGAAAGTGGATTAGGAGAGTAAGATGGAACAGATTCGCGTTGAGAAGACGGCGTCGAGAGGTATTGCCGTTGAGAAGATTTATTTGTATCTTGAGCCGGATTTGACGCCAGATACTGCTTCTATTACAGAGGATCAGGTTCAGGCTGAGATTGATAAGTTTGCCGCTTCTAAGGCGGCGGTTATTGCTGAACTGAATAAGCTGGCGGAACAGAACGAGATCTTTGCGGCGCATCTGGAGATTGCAGATGATTTTATGCTGCAGGACGGAGTCGAAGGCAGAATCAAGAATGACAAGAAGAATGTCCAGCAGGCAGTCAGCGAGACCATAGATGAGTTCGCTATGATTTTTGCATCTATGGATGATGAGTACATGAAGGAAAGGGCGGCGGACGTAAGGGATATCGGCAAGCGTCTGCTGGCCGGAGTCAAGGGCGTGAAGCTTCCTGACTTAGGAGGGATTACGGAACCGGTTGTAGTTATGGCTCGGGATATGTATCCTTCTGATACAGTTAAGATCAATCCTTCATTGGTAAAAGGTATTATTACAGAGGAAGGCGGCGTAACAAGCCATGTTTCCATTATTGCCAAGAGCCTGGGCATCCCAACTCTGGTAGGCGTAAAAGGTATTCTGTCTAAAGTTGAGGACGGCGAGTTTATCTGCATGGACGCAAGCGAAGGCGTTATCGTTGTAAAGCCGGACGAAGCTACGGAGAAGGAATATCTTGCAAAGAAAGAGGCTTATGAGCAGGAGAGAATTCGTCTTGAGGGATTGAGAAATACTCCGGCTGTGACCAAAGAAGGCAAGAGAATTTATCTGTGTGCAAACGTAGGGAACGTACAGGATATTCGGAACGCACTGCCGATGAATATCGACGGCGTCGGGCTGTTCCGAAGCGAGTTCTTGTATATGCAGAATACGCATTTCCCGACAGAGGAAGAGCAGTTTGCAGTATACAAAGAAGCGGCGGAGCTGGCGTCGCAGGAACTGACGATCCGTACGCTGGATATCGGCGGAGATAAAGAGCTGTCCTACTATGAATTTGAGAAAGAGGAGAATCCGTTCCTTGGATGGAGGGCAATCCGTATTTCTCTGGATATGAAAGATATGTTCAAGGAGCAGCTTCGCGCGATCCTTCGCGCAAGCGCGTTTGGCCATGTGAGGATTATGTTCCCAATGATTATTTCAATGGATGAGCTGATTGAGGCGAAGGCCGTTGTTGAGGAATGCAAGAAAGAACTGGACGAACGGGGACAGGTATATGATAAAGATATTGAGATGGGTATGATGATCGAGACTCCGGCAAGCGTTCTGCTTGCAGACGAGTTTGCGAAGGAAGCAGATTTCTTCAGTATCGGTACGAACGATCTAACACAGTATATTCTGGTAGTTGACAGAGGCAATAAGAAGATTGCTAAGAAGTACAATTACTTTAGCCCGGCGGTTCTGAAAGCAATTGGCAGCGTAATTGAAGCCGGCCACAGAGAGGGCATTAAGGTTGGTATGTGCGGCGAGATGGCGGGAGATCAGAAGGCGGTTGAGACGCTTTTGGAACTTGGACTGGATGAATTCAGTATGTCGGCCGGAAGTATCGACTATGTAAGAGAGCAGATTCTGAACAGGAAGTAATACGGTGAAAGTAAACAGGCGGTGTGAGGAGGTATTCTCTGCATCGTCTGTTTTGTTACCTGGAAATCATTTTTAGGAAACTAAGACAGGCTAGGAGGGGGATTGAATGGGGAAAATGACGGTGTACCATGGAAGCTATGCAGTCATCAGAAGACCTAGGATCATAAGGGGCAGGAATACAAAGGATTTCGGGCCGGGGTTTTATTGTACCGTTATTCGCGAGCAGGCGGAACGATGGGCCAGGCGATACGATACATCATTTGTAAATACTTATACTGTTTATATGAATACAAATTTGCGCATATTAGAATTTAAAGATATGACAGAAGAATGGCTGGACTTTATTATTAATTGCCGCAATCAAATTGGGCATACTTATGATATTGTTATCGGCGCAATGGCAAATGATCAGATTTATAATTATATTGCGGATTATATTGACGGTATTATTACGCGCGAGCAATTCTGGTCTTTGGCTAGGTTTAAATATCCGACACATCAGATCAATTTTTGTACGCCGGAAGCATTAGGATGTTTAGAATTTGTGTGCGGCAGGGAGGTACTGAGATGATTGGAAGAGAAGATCAGAAAGCTAACGATCTCTTTTTTACTTGCAGTTTAATAGAATATATTGCAAGAAAAACAAAAAATAAGCGCTCTGTAGTAGTCGATATTATGGGGAAAGAATCTATTGAAAAAATTTATGATTTAGCGGATGTATATCATAGTGACAATATTGATACGGTAAGCGATGAGTTTATCCAGAAATCCTGTTTAAAAGACGGGGATTTTGATAATATTGCCGATGCACGATATGCGGTTCCAAGTTATTGGGATATGGGAAAGGTATACAAACGTTTGATTTTGGGAATATCAAAGGAAAAACATATGCCTGTTATAGACGCACTATTTGAAGCCTATCATTCTTTTGTTAGTGATAAGCTCGACGATTACAACAGCAGCTTTTATTACGACGCGCCGTGCAATATTTTAAATGCGTTTCTTATGGGTGAGATCGAATAATGCTATAATTTGACGCTGCGCCCGGTTGACAGATAGTGTAAATTGCCGATATAAGATTTCATAAATTCAAACTGGGCTGTCCCGGTACAGTGACAGGTATAATATGCGGTAGGAAAGCGGCCGAGATATTTCGCATATCCGGCAAGCGTCCCGTCAGTGGGAAGTTTGGAGAAATGGAATCCGCCAACCAGCACGTCGGGTCGGAACCATTCCTCAATATCCAGAATACCTTTGTGGGAACATCCGCTAAACAGAACTCTTTTATGCTTCTCTTCAACCAGCAGATATTGCTCATGGCGAAAATCATCAGGAAAAAATTTTCCGCCGCGCTTAAGGGTTAAGCCGAAGCTGCCAAGTTCAAAGGACTTTTGGCAGGTATTGCAGGAATACAGCGAGAGTCCTGAGCCGATGGAGGCGGTATCGTCCGTGTAAATCAGCCGGTCATTTTGTGCAAGCGCTGCGTCGAGGCCGATATATCTCTCGGGGCCGTGAAAATAAGCGCCGAAGGCATAACGACTCAGATAGATGGGCGCTTTTTTGTTGATTTCTAGAAATTTACTCAATCCGCCGCCATGATCATAATGGCCGTGGGAAAGGACGGCGATGTCAACGTCGGCCAAATGTATGCCGAGTTTTTGGGCATTGTCTGCAAACAGCTCTGTTTGTCCCATGTCAAATAATATCTTTTTATCGTTCGCTTCTATGTATAAAGAAAGTCCGTGTTCTGGGCGCAGACCCTCGGTGAACGAAGTGTTTTCCACCAGAACTGTCACGTACATAGGATATCCTCCATTTTAAAATCAATCTGTTTTGTTTCATCTGCCTGTATATTCCCTTGTCCACGGAAGGTAGATAATTTTATTAATCCTATTGTCGTTCCTATTTATTTGTCAGATCCAAGACGGCTGCGGCGCAGCTCTTGTAATATTTGAGCAGCGATACCTCCAGAAGACGGATAAACAGTTCGTCGTCAGCATTTCGCAGTGCGGCAAGCAGGTCGGGTTCTTCTAACAGCGCGCCAATGATTTCACTGGCCAGAGATGCGGCGGTTTTGTTGGGGTCTTCCTCCGGTATGAAGGAGATCATCGCGCCTAATATGATCCGGCCGTTTTCGTAAACAGGAGGTTCCATATGGATGTAACCGAAACAAGGATGGGCAACATAAGGGTTCCTGCCGTGCAGGAAAAGCGCATGGAAGGGTTTCATATAAGTGTCCGCAAGCAGGTCTCTCTTTTTGATTATTTCGTAGAAATGCTGTTCCGTTTCCGGGGTATCCGCAAACAACGAGGCTGCGTGAACGATGATATCCTCCCGGTTCTGGAGTACCGGAGCGCGTCCGAAGCGTATATTTTTCAGCAGGTGGTATATTTCGTTTCCAAGGGATGAGATATACTCTACATCATGCCTGGTGAGAGGCGCCGCGGGGATAGAGCCGGGGGCTTGCTCCCGATGCTGTTTCTGTGAAAGAATCAGTTTGAATTTGGAATTAAGGAGCATCTTGTCCTGCTTTGCCAGGATTGGGCCGACCTTTATCCACCGATAGGAAGTGTCCAGTTTTACAGTGGAGATAATCAGATCAATATGTTCCGAGGACAGTTTCTCGGGATCAATATCAAATGCGGACTTGGTGCCGCGGATATCCAGATCCGGGTACTCTTTTTTTAGATTTTCTGCCAGCAGCCTGGAGCTTCCGATGCCGGTGGGGCATACGATAATAGCGGCTATACGCCTGTTCAGCTTGGCCTTTCGGTCCAGCGCCATAACAAAATAGATGGTTATAAAACCAATTTCTGCGGCCGGAAAAGGGGGAAGTCCATACATGTCTGAAAGTGAGGAGCAACCTTCTTCACATGCGTGATAAATCGTTTCATAGTTCGTGCGGAAATCCTTCAGAAGCGGATTTTCAATTGGAATTCCAGCTCGAAGTCTTCCGATTGTAGGCTGGATATGGGTTCCAAGCTCTGAGGGGAGTTTCGGGTCGTCGCTGAAATCAACGCCAAGGTTGTCTCCGACAATTTTTATGACGGAGAGAGTAAGCTGGTGGATGTCAAAATCCCTTTTGGTAGTCAGATCCCGTCGGCTGGCAGGCCAGATCCGCACGCCGGTCAGAAAGACAGTGAGATATTCGGTCTCGGTTTCGATAATGGGGAGACGGAATTGATTGCGGAGCTGTCTCATCAGGTATTCGGCTACGGCAAATTCCGGTTCTACAGACAAGTCGGCGGCGGATATACCCGCATCTTCGATGATAAATCCCTGCTGTATACGATGTACCGAGTAAGAGACGTAGGCCAGCAGGTGAAGATAGCCGTTATCTGACAGGCGCAGGGACAGCGTTTTTTCGCCGTCGGTTAAAATCTCAGTGACAGAAGCCGTAATTTGTTCCGGTATTTCGCTAATACGGATGCTTTGCCTGGAGAAATCCAGACTCTGCATGGAAGCGGAATTATTCTGCCGTCCTAATTGGCTGCAGATATGGGAAGTAACCGCCTGCCTGCGGGATATCTCCGAACCTTTCAGAAATATTCCAAGCCCCTGTCTGCGGATAAGATGCAGATGGTATTTTTCAAACCAGCTTTCCAACTGATTTAGATCGCTCGTGAGAGTCCCGTCGGATATTCCCAGCTTTTCTGTGAAATAATAAGACTTAACAGGTTCTGCGGCGAAGAGAATTTCATGCCGGAGAATCATCTGGCGGTCTCTGCGGTCGTCTGTTGCGGCTGCTGTGGACTTGTTTGAATTAAGCAGCGCAAGAAGCTCCTGCCGCCTGGAATCCGGTTCGTCCAGAATCAGCCCTACGCTGCGCTTGCGGACAAACCGATAACCCTCGGAGGCAAGCCACTGTTCCACGCCCGGCAGCTCTCGCTGAATGGAACGGCTACTGACGTTCAGTTCTTCGGATAGTATGGCGGTTGTAACAGGGTTGTCCTGCGGAAATCGGATTAGAATACGAATAATATCTTCGGCACGTTGTGTAAGCAGCATGGGAATGCCCTCCTTTATAGCGTGGTATTATAGACTGCAGGGGGTGAAGCGAGAGCCCTTCGAAAGCAAAGCTTTCTCAGTGTCGCCCGCACTCACATAGTCTCTAAAAGAAACACAGCTCAGCCTGCAGGCAGTCTGCTCTGTATTTCTTTTAGAGACTGCGGGGGGATGAAGCGAGAGCCCTTCGAAAGCAAAGCTTTCTCAGTGTTCGTTGTCACTCACATAGTCTCTAAAAGAAACACAGCTCAGCCTGCAAGCAGTCTGCTCTGTGCTTCTTTTAGAGACTGCCCTCGCTTCTATGCGTTCATTATACTAAATTTTCGTCAGGTTGACAAATGGAAGCGGTGTTTGGCGCAAAGTATTTGTGACAAAGTTGCAATATCATTTGTTTGTAAATAGGAAAAAAGTCCTTTACAATAAAAGCATAACAAATAGGTTATGAGAGATAAGGGAAATGAAAGGAGACGTAACATGAAAAACGGATTACAAAAGTTTGGTAAATTCTTAAGCGCAATGGTTATGCCGAATATCGGCGCGTTTATCGCATGGGGATTTATCACGGCATTCTTTATTGAGAAGGGATGGATTCCGAATGAGAAGCTGGCTGGGCTGGTTACCCCGATGCTGAATTATCTTCTGCCTGTCCTGGTTGCTTATCAGGGAGGTAAGTTAGTAGGCGGAGACCGCGGGGGCGTTATGGGCGGTATCGCAGTTGTAGGCGTTATCGTAGGCGCCCCGGAGTATCCGATGCTGATGGGCGCGATGCTGATGGGTCCGATCGGAGGATTTGTAATTAAGAAATTTGACAAGGCAATGGAAGGACATATGCCTGCAGGTTTTGAAATGCTGATTAATAACTTCTCGGTTGGTATTTTCGGCATGATTCTTGCGATTATCGGTTCTTACTTAATCGGGCCGCTGATGGCTGCAATTCTGGTTGTCCTGTCGTCAGGCGTTGACGTGCTGGTGAACCACGGACTTCTTCCGCTGGCAGCGATTTTCATTGAGCCTGCAAAGGTACTGTTCCTGAACAATGCAATCAATCATGGTATTTTTACTCCGATTGCAACCCTGCAGGCGCAGGAGGCTGGGAAGTCTATCATGTACATGCTGGAGGCCAATCCGGGTCCCGGACTTGGAGTTCTGCTTGCATACTGGGCGTTCAGCAAGGATAAGGCAACGAAGGATTCAGCTCCTGGAGCAGTGATTATTCACTTCTTGGGCGGTATCCATGAGATTTACTTCCCATATGTGCTGATGAATCCGGTGGTTATTATTGCGCCGATTGTCGGTAACATCTGCGCGATTACATTTTACAGTATTATGAAGGCGGGGCTTGTAGGACCTTCTTCACCTGGATCCATTATTGCATTCATGTCCATGTCGCCGAAGGGAAGCAGCATGATTATCACATTCCTTGGCGTAGTTATCGCAGCGGCGGCGTCTTTCCTGGTTGCTTCGCCGATTATTAAGATGTCAGGAGCAAAGAGCCTGGAAGAAGCGCAGGCAAAGAAGGACAGCATGAAGGCTGAGGCAAAGGGCGGCGCTCCGGCAGCAGCGCTTACAGGAGCTGATGTTAAGGCTGCGGACATTAAGAAGATTATCTTCGCCTGCGACGCGGGCATGGGTTCTTCCGCTATGGGAGCTACCAAGTTCCGAAACCGTATTAAACCGCTGAATCTGGGAATTGTTGTAACCAATACGTCTGTTGACAATGTTCCCGGCGATGCAAATGTAGTAGTCTGCCAGACTATTTTGCAGGATCGTGCTGCTAAGAGCGCGCCTCAGGCAAGACTGGTAACGCTGAATAACTTCCTTGCAGACCCAAGCCTGGACGCTCTGTATGGAGAGCTGGCAGCGCTTTCTTCCGGAGCAGGCGAGCCGGCGGCAGAGGGAACGGCTGCAGAAGAGCCGAAGAAAGAGGCGAAGAAGGGCGTCCTGATTGAGGAAGGTATTAAGACGGGTCTTCCAAGCGTGGACAAAGAAACAGCAATCCGCGCGGCAGGAAAGCTTCTGTGCGAGCTTGGATTTGTGAACGAGGATTACATCGACGCAATGGTAGAGCGTGAGAAGCTTGTAACCACTTACATGGGCATGGGCGTCGCTATTCCTCACGGAACCTCCAACGCAAAGGAAACGGTAAAGAAGTCTGGTATCGTAGTAATGCAGTACCCGGACGGCGTTGACTTCGGCGACGAGAAGGCAAACCTTGTGATTGGTATTGCAGGCGTGGGAGACGAGCATCTTGAGATTCTCGCGAACATTGCGGGAAGTTTAGAGGATGAAGAACTTCTTGAGAACTTAAAGAAGAATGCGGATGTAGATACAATTATGAAGACATTTGGCTAAGGTTATTTGACAGGAAGGGAGAAATACCTCCCTTCCAATTTAAAATTAGGTTTCAAAAACGTGATGGAATAGAAAATGATAGAAAAGGAGAGGTTATCATGAAAAAAGCAGTTCAGTTTGGCGCAGGCAATATCGGACGTGGATTTATCGGAGCGCTGCTTAGCCAGTCGGGCTATCAGGTAGTGTTTGCGGACGTGGTAGACGCAGTAATCGATAAGATCAATGAGGACAAGACCTATACGGTTCACATTATGGATGTAGAGTGCGAGGACCAGAAGATGGAACATATCAGCGGCGTAAATTCCACAAAGCCGGAGGCGATAGACGAGATCGCGGCTGCGGATATCGTAACAACGGCTGTCGGCCTTGTAATCCTGCCGCGCATTGCCCCTACGATTGCAAAGGCTATTGAAAAACGTATGGAAATGGGCGTAAAAGAGCCAATGAACATGATTGCCTGTGAGAATGCCATTCGCGGAACCTCTCAGCTTAAGAAAGCGGTTTACGAGAACCTAAGCGCCGCAGGCAAAGCATTTGCGGACGAGTATGTAGGATTCCCGGACTGCGCTGTAGACCGAATCGTTCCGCCGGTAAAGAGCGAGAATTTTATAGACGTGGTGGTAGAGCGTTACTACGAGTGGGATGTTGAGAAGTCCGGCTTCAAGGGTGAGATCCCACAGATTACAGGCATGACTTTAGTAGACGATTTGATGGCTTATATTGAGCGTAAGTTATTTACCCTGAATACCGGCCACTGCATCACCGCATACTTAGGTACGCTTCGGGGAATTCCAACCATCGACAAGGCGATCGCCGATGAGGAAATCTATGGAATCGTATCGGAGGCGATGAAAGAGAGCGGAGACGGATTGATTAAAAAGTACGGATTTGACGCCGAGAAGCATGCGGCGTATATTAAGAAGATTATCAGCCGTTTCAAGAATCCATACCTGCAGGACGACGTAACCCGCGTAGGCCGCGAGCCTCTCCGCAAGCTGAGTCCGACAGACCGTCTGATTAAGCCGCTTATGACGGCGGCAGGCTACGGGCTTCCGGTAGATCATCTGTTAACAGGCGTAGGCGCAGCGCTGCATTATAATAATCCGGAGGATAAGCAGAGCGCAGAGCTGCAGGAGAAGATTGCGGCACAGGGCGTTCGGGCTGCTGCGGCGGAGATTACCGGACTGACAGACGAAGCGCTGTTAGATAGAATCGTGGCTGAGTACGAGAAACTCAAATAGATGCAGATTGTATAGAATCATAAGCGATAAGAAGTGACCCGAGAGTAATGATCCCGGGTCATTTCCTTTTGCGGGGCAGGTTACAGTTCTCAGGTCATTTGGTAAACAGTAACCGGGGCGAGGAGTATCGTTTTGTTGACCTAACTTTTGTATTGCAATTGAAGGGCAAAAATGGTACGGTAATAGTGTTATGAGAAACAAGAGATTATAAAAGAGGTGCAGAGAGATGAGCGTACAGGAAATGAAGCCGGTTAAAGAGGGCAAAGTCAGGGAGATCTACGATAACGGGGACAGTTTGATTATGGTGGCCACAAACCGTATTAGCTGTTTTGATGTAATTTTAAAAAATGAGGTGACAAAGAAAGGCGCCGTGCTGACCCAGATGTCCAAATTCTGGTTTGATATGACGGAGGATATCCTGCCGAACCATATGATTTCTGTGGATGTAAAGGATATGCCGGAGTATTTCAGGCAGGACAAATTTGACGGCAACAGCATGCTTTGTAAAAAGCTTGAGATGCTGCCGGTAGAGTGTATCATCCGCGGTTATATTACGGGAAGCGGTTGGGCGAGCTACCAGAAGACCGGAACAGTGTGCGGAATCCAGCTTCCGGAAGGACTTAAGGAGTCGGACAAGCTTCCGGAGCCAATATACACGCCGTCTACCAAAGCAGAGATCGGCGACCATGACGAGAACATTTCCTATGACGAAAGCGTGGAATATTTAGAGAAGCGTTATCCTGGAAAGGGAGAGGAATATGCTTCAAAGCTTAGGGATTATTCTCTGATGTTATATAAGAAGTGCGCGGAGTATGCGCTGAGCCGCGGAATTATTATCGCGGACACGAAGTTTGAATTTGGACTGGATGAGAAGGGGCTTATCGTAATCGGCGACGAGATGCTGACGCCGGACAGCTCCAGGTTCTGGCCTGCCGAAGGGTATGAGCCGGGACACGGCCAGCCATCCTTTGACAAACAGTTTGCCAGAGATTGGCTGAAAGCAAATACAGGGCATGACTGGACGCTGCCGCAGGATATTGTAGATAAGACGATAGAGAAATATCTGCAGGCATACCGGCTTCTGACCGGCAAAGAATTAGCATAACAGATAAAAAGGGGCTGCTGTAAAATAGCTGTTCTATACAAATATGGTACTCAGAACGTAAGAGTCTTGGCTGTAGATTGTATAGAAACGGTATTTTACGGCAGCCTTTTTTCTGTATCTTGCAGGTTATGACCCAGATGTCCGCTTGGATTCGGCCCATTGACTGATTAGCAGCTTAAGCAGCAGATCTGTTTTCTCTTTGGTTTCCGGATGGAGGGAGTTGAGCTGCTTCAGCATAGCGGGCATGCTGCGCAGTCCCTGGCTCTGGAGTTCGGATATGGTTGCGGCTCCGGAGGCATCCAGAACCGAGAACATATCGTCAATAAAAATCTGCCGTTCCGAAAGACTCATCTGCTCCAGCCATGTTTTCATGGATTCGCTGAAACGCATTGCGGCGGGATCTAAAGAGCTGCTCCGAAGAAAATGGGTTCCTTCCAATTGCCAGCTAAAAGCATTGTGCTGGTAAAATCCGACGTTGGAACTGCGGATAATGATAGGAGCGGCGTTGTGGTACATCAGCATCCCGAAAATAGAAAATTCCGGGATAAAACGGCGGATCCGCGGCTGTATTTTTTTAAAATCGTCGTCTTCGGACAGTTTGTGAAAAAAGCCCGGCCCGTCGTTATTATATATGCCGAGAATACGTCTCTGTACGTCGCCGGAACATTTGGCGGCGGCATATAAAGCAAGATGTCCGCCTTTGGAGTGTCCGCCCACACGCAGCATGTGCCTGCTGAAACTGCCGGTTTGGGACAGGTATTCTGCAGCCATATGCTCCGAGGGTACGTTTCCGATACTCATATTGAAATCTTCCCGCCATCCCACGATCGTATCGTCTGTTCCCCGGAAAGCAATATAGGAAGTTCCGTCGCCGAGGAAAATCTCGATTGCGGAAAACTGAAGCTCTCGTCCGGCGCTGATTTTATTTGTATAATGCATGAGTTCCGCTTTGCCGAAACGCTTGGATTTTGCCATTTCTTTCAACAGAAACGGCGCGGAGTGAAGGAAAGGACGGTAATTTTCAATTTCTTCATCCGAATGTTTTCCAAAATAAACCGCGGAGGCTTCCGCTACAGTAACAGCGCCTAGATGTTCAGGAACGATATCGTCGAAGTCCACATAGGATAAGCAGGATAGAATCAGGTTGTCGATTTCGCAGAAGGGCGATTGGGTAAATGTCAGGTCGCCTCTCCATTTCAGATAATCCATAATAGTAGCCATGAGATACCTCCCAATGAAACAATATTGTAATAATTATAGTATTAACATGACAGACCAGATGTGAATATAATGTAAAAACAGCCGCGCCGGCAGACTAAATATCTGCCGGAAGGGCTGTTTTTTAACTGCAGCTCCGGTAGAGCTGTTATGATTCTTAGGCTCTAGCCTGGAGAATGCCTGGGGATTTACAGGGAGTCTCCCCGCTTTACATATCCTGGATTCTCCGGGGTACCTTTTACTTCTTTCACTTTCGTAATTCTTGCATGCTTGTCAACAACGATATTCTCGAGAATTGTATCTTCGCCTACAACAACGTCCGGCAGGATGACGCAATTCTTAATAACAGCGCCTTTCTTAATAACGCAGCCTCGTCCAAGAACAGAATTTTCGATCGTGCCTTCAATCAAACAGCCGTTGGAAACGATAGAAGCTTTTACACTTGCGCCTTCAAAATACTGAGTTGGACAAGAATCGTTTGTTCTGGTGTAAATCGGCCAGTCGTCGTCAAAAAGAGAATTGGCAGTCTTGTAATCGATCAGATCCAGGTTCGCGTCGTAGTAACCCTTAAAATCCGTAATGGAAGCAAAGAAGCCGCGATGCGCCACAGCTCTTACATCCATTTCCTGACACGCAAGGTTAACGGCGTCTGACAGGGTATACAGGGAAGAGGATTTGTGGGTGTTCTTGATCAGGTCAATGAACAAATCTCTTTTCATTACATAGGTATCCATAAAAATATAACGACTCTTTTTGTTGCCCCGGTTTGGAACGATACCCGTAACGTCTTTTTGCTTATTCAGTTCGAGGGTCTGGCAGGTAAGGTACTTTTCCTTGGCCTCCTCGGTAGAGTGATAAAGGAGGGTAATATCTGCGCCGGACTCAATATGCTGAGTTAAAAGCGCATTGAAATCCTGCTTGAATACCATACAGCTTGGCGCGATAATAACATACTCGCTGGAGGAACTTTCGATTACTTCTATATTGTCTATGTAAGCGGAAATATCGTTGCTGTACAGACTTTCCATACCTTCTTCAGCAAAAAGAAGATGCAGCCTTCCACGTTTGGAATTGATATTGTAATGGCGGCCGGTTCCAAGATGTTCTGCCAGAGACCTTGGCTTTCTGCGCACATATACGTGAATGTTCTCAATACCGCTGTTACTGAAATTTGAAATCGGAAAATCAATTACACGGTATCTTCCAAGGAAGGAAATAGCTCCAACCGGGCGGTAAAACTGAAGGCCGCGAACATTAATATGATTTCCGGCGAAATTAATAATACCAAGTGCTTTGCTCATATTATTCCTCCCCCTTTACACGTTTTGCAACTAATTCAATATTCTCGCTGTTGGCGTCGCCGACTTTGGCGCCTGCGCCGATCTTAATTCCGTCTGCAACCAAAGCGCGCACAACGGTAGCGCCTTCTTCTACCACGGCGCCCGGCATCAGGACGGAATCAATGACCTTAGCGCCTGCGGCAACTTTCGCTCCCGTAAACAAAACGGAATTCTTGACCTGTCCGTCAATTACGCAGCCCTGTGTGATAAACGCGCGGCTGATTTCCGCGTCTGCGCCGATATACTGGGGAAGAGCGTTGGTATCTTCGGTATAGATCTTCCGGGAAGAATCGCCCAGATCCAAAGCGCTGTTCTTGTCAAGCAGATCCATATTCGCTTCCCAGAGGGAATCGATGGTTCCGACGTCTTTCCAGTACCCTTTGAACTTATACGCCATCAGTTTACGGTTGTCGTTAAGCAGCGCAGGGATAATGTCCTTACCGAAATCATGGCTGGATTCGGAATCTTTCATATCTGCAATCAGCATCTTGCGGAGCGGCTTCCAAGTGAAGATATAGATGCCCATTGACGCCAGGTTGCTCTTTGGTTGCGGCGGTTTCTCCTCAAATTCTACGATCTGTCCGTCGCCGTCCGTATTCATAATACCGAAACGGCTGGCTTCCTTCATCGGAACCTCAATAACGGCAATGGTGGCGTCGGCATTGTTCTCCTTGTGGAACGCCAGCATCTTGTCATAGTTCATCTTATAGATGTGGTCGCCGGAGAGAACCAGAAGATATTCCGGGTTAAACGTATCAATGAAATCGATATTCTGCGAAATAGCGTCCGCAGTACCCCTGTAAACATCCAGGTTGGCGTCTGCCTTCTCGCGGGGCGGAAGTACGTATACCCCGCTGTCCTTTGCGTCAAGACCCCAGCGCCTTCCGGCGGCTACATAGCTGTTCAGGATAACAGACTCATATTGAGTCAGGACACCAACCACATCAATACCACTATTTGCGCAGTTACTAATCGGAAAATCTATGATTTTATATTTTCCACCGTATGATACAGCCGGTTTTGCGACTTTGTTGGTCAGATCATGCAGCCGGGAACCGCGTCCGCCGGCGAGGATCATTGCTAACATATCATTGTGCTTCATAATAAACTCCCTTCTAAAATGTGATATGGTTATATTGTACAACTTTTTAAAAAGTTTTTCCATATCTTTGTATAAAAAATCCATGATTTTATATCGAAAAAATCACTTATTTTATCTATATGAAAGGATGTCCGGAATATGATAGCCATGCGAAAGGATTTTATTTGACGAACCGCGCATAAATATCAAATATTCCAAGAATTTAGGAAGCCTTACATAAAAAGGGTTTTCGCTGGAAAAAATTTGTGATAAAATATCACTGGTTGCCACACGCTGGAAAATGGCGACGGTCTGGCTATAGCCAGATGCTTGTGTGGATTTTTATTATTTGGAAACACAGAAAAGGAGAGCAGTAAAAATGAAAGGAAAACAAGCGGACGCCACATCCGAACAAACGATAAGACGGAGCCTTAACAGGAGGATTTTAAGGAACACAACTCTTAATATTCTGGTATTGGTGGTCATAAGTTGTGTAATTATGGCGCTTTCCATGCAATCGCTGGCGAACAGCATTCTGTTAGACAGCTTGCAGCCTATGGTACGGCAGTCAGCCAAAACGGTGGAGGCTAATATTCATATGTTAGCGGATCGGATGATGACGATTGCGGGAGACCCGAGAATGGGAAGCGGAACAGATCAGGAGCCGGCAGATTATGAGCAGATTAGAGAGAGCCGGACGGCTGTTTTAGAAGAGGCTGCCGAAATTTATGAATTACATACGATTGCTTTGTATAATAAGGAAGGAAAACTTGTTCAGGGCATAGAAAGCGCGCCGGAAAATCTGGACAGCGGTTTCTTTTCACTCCTTAAGGAGACCGATAACCTGACAACCCATTCGGCTACAGTCTTTCAGGGGGAACTTGGCATTACAATGGGGATGCCGGTGAAAGAAAACGGAGAGACTGCGCTGTATGTAGTGGGAGTTTATAAATATGACGCGCTCAATGACGTCATCAGTAGTATTAATTTGGGCAAAAACGGAATGGCTTATATGGTTAATCAGAACGGACTTGTTACGGGACATCCGGAACAGTCGGTTGTCTTGGAGGAGAAGACGCTGTCAGAAATCAGCGGCGGCAGCGAAGAAGATATGAACCGTGTAACCATCGGTGAAACAGGAGCAACGGAGTATTCGGTTGACGGTACGCAGATGCTGGCTGCCTTTTCGCCGATCCGGGGAACCCAGTGGGCGCTGGTTATTCAGGTGCCGAAAGCAGATTACAATCATATTATTAACGGCGCTATGCTGGCGGCGGTGCTTTGTACGCTGGCGGTATTGATCGTGTCTATCTTATTGGTGCTGCGCCTTGCCCGGTCGATTTCCCGGCCGTTAAAAGGAGTTACAGACCGAATGGTAGCCCTTTCTGACGGAGATCTGCATACGGAGGTGGTTTCCGTACATTC
The DNA here is from genome assembly GCA_910588745.1 of uncultured Dorea sp. Classification (GTDB taxonomy): domain Bacteria; phylum Bacillota; class Clostridia; order Lachnospirales; family Lachnospiraceae; genus Claveliimonas. Next base: position 30,395 of record CAJURK010000015.1, read on the forward strand.
GGGAGATGAACTGGAAGTACTGGCGAAAACATTGAATACTACCGTGGAGAGCATCAATCATTACATATCAGATATACAGCAGGTTCTGACGCAGATAGCAGACGGGAATTTGGGCGTTGAGCCTCAGGTGGATTATAAAGGCGATTTTACTCTGATTAGGGGGAGTTTAAGTTCAATCATTCAGTCTATGAATACAACAATAGCGGGCTTTCGCTCGGCGGCGGGCAGGCTTGCCGATATGGCTGAGGAGCTGAGCGGGCAGTCCGGCCAGCTTCACGCAGCTTCCCTGGAACAGAACCAGTCTGCGGAAGCCTTGGTTCTTGAAGTGTCTCATGTAAAAGAGCAATTGGCAAACGTTACAGAAAGCAGCAGTCAGACACGGGCTAAAACAGAAGAAATCACAAGACGCATTGAGACGGCTAACACAAAGATGGCAGCTCTTTCCGGCGCGATGGACGATATCAGCAGCCATGCCCGGGAGATAACCAAAATTGCTAAAGCTATTGAAGATATTGCCTTCCAGACCAGTATTCTGGCGTTGAACGCGTCTGTAGAAGCGGCTCGGGCAGGCAGCGCGGGGAGTGGGTTCGCAGTGGTAGCAGACGAGGTGCAGCAGCTTGCGGCAAGAAGTTCAGAGGCGGCTCAAAGCGCTACGAGCATGGTGGAGAATACCAGGGCGATTATCAGCACCGGCGTAGAGCTGAACGTGGATACAGCCGATTCCCTTAAGGCTATTTCCGATGTTTCAAGCCAGATTAGCGAGATTTCGGATCGGCTGGTAGAAGCGGTTCAGGGACAGGAGAACGCATTGTCCGTTATGGAAGAACGAATTGGGACTATTTCCGGGATTGCGGATCGGAATCTGCAGAACGCGGAAGGGACGGAGAAGTCCAGCGGGGTATTGGCGAGAGAAGCTGAGAAGCTCCAGGCTCAGGTGAAAAATTTTGTTTTGAAGGAGGAACATAACAGATGAGACGGGTATACGTAAAATTAGCGCTTCTGGCGCTTCTTGCTATGCTGTTTGCAGGGTGCGGCAAAACAGAGGGACTGCAGGATGGCTACTATACGGCTCAGGCTTCAGAATATAGCCACGGATGGAAAGAATATGTTACGATTATGGTTAAGGGGGGCAGCATTGTCTCTGTAGAATATAACGCGGAAAATGCCAGCGGGTTTATTAAGAGCTGGGACAATGCCTATATGCAGACGATGCTGCATGTGCAGGGTACTTATCCGAATGAGTATACGCGTTATTATGCCGCCCAGCTTTTGGAGGGGCAGGGGGAAGGAGAGATTGACGCCCTGTCCGGCGCCACTTCTTCATACGACTCATTTCAGAAGCTGGCGGCAGCCGTGATAGAGCAGGCGCGCAAAGGAGACTCTGAGATTGTATTTGTAGATACGGAACATTAATATTCCGGTCTTTCATTCGAAGCGCGGATATGCTGTTTATGGACAGACAGAAATTTTAGATCCGATATGTGAGGATGATTGTATAGAATATAAAGATATATTGGGTATAAAGACATGAGGTGGACTGATATGAAAAAGAATTATTTAAAAAACGGAGCTGACAGACAGAAGAGCCGGCGTATTGGCCGTAAAGTGGGGAATATGGTAGCGGTGATGCTGGGAGTGAGCATTGTAGTGGTAGTGGCAATCTGCGTATTGATGTTCTATCGCCTTTCGATGTCTATGATGCAGGACGTATGCGTAAGCGGGACAAATGTACTTGCTTATGAATTGAAAAATTATAATGGGCCGGAAGACAAGACAGAGTTGCTGGATGCGCTGAAACAGCAGATGGGATGTGAATTTACTATCTTTCATGGGGATGAGAGAGCCTATACGACGATACAGCAGAATGGCAAAAGAGCTGTAGGAACCAAACTTTCCGGTGATTTGGCCGACGTGGTGCTGGAGCGTGGGAAATCATATGTAGGACGGGCGACTATACTGGGAGAGGAACATTTGTGTTCCTACGTGCCTACCAAGGATGCCAGCGGCAAGACTACGGGTCTGATTTTCGCAGGGATATCCATGTCGGATGTGGCTAAACAGATTAATCTTACAGTGATTTTATCTTGTTTGGCTGGAGTGGCGCTCATTATAGTCGGCATCATGATTGCAGGTGTGTATATCCGCAATATTGTTACCAGACCTCTTTTCCGGCTGACTATACTTGCTCAGACTCTGGAGCAGGGGAATTTGGGTCTTGGTTTGAGTCAGAACATGCTTGCGGATATTCAGTCAAATGATGAGATTGGTCTTTTGGCGCAAAGTTTTGATAAAACAATCGAACGGTTGAGAAATTATATTGGAGAGATAACAAATGTGCTGGAATCCATTGCCCGAGGAGATTTGACAGTGCAGGTTACGCAGGAATACGTTGGAGATTTTGCGGCAATCCACACGTCGTTGAATGATATTTTCCAGAAGCTTAACGGGACAATGGGGCAGATTGTTACCAGCTCTGATTGTGTTTCCAGCGGCTCGTCTCAGATGTCTTCCGCCGCTCAGGGACTCAGCCAGGGTTCTGTGGAACAGGCCGGCGCGGTAGAAGGGTTGGAGAAAACAATCCGGGAGGTATCTGGCCGTATCAGGCAGACCGCAGACCATGCCCGGAAGGCGCAGAAGCAGGCGGGGGAAGTAAGCAGCGATCTGACTGAGAGCAATGAGAAGATGCAGGAAATGATAAAGGCCATGCAGAAGATCAATGAAAGTTCAAATGAGATCAGTAAAATTATTAAGGCAATCGAGGACATTGCTTTCCAGACAAATATTCTTGCTTTGAACGCGTCGGTAGAGGCCGCCCGAGCGGGAGAGGCAGGCAAAGGTTTCGCCGTGGTTTCTGATGAGGTTCGGAGTCTGGCAGGTAAGACGGCGGAAGCGTCCAAATCTACGGCGGCTCTGATAGAACGCTCCATTTCTGCTGTGGAAGAAGGAACGCAGATTGCCGACGCTACAGCAAGACAGTTGGAAGGTACGGTTATAGAAGCGGAAGGAATTGTGGGAACCATCAATGGCATTGCTTCCGACGCACGGATGCAGGCGGACGCGGTAGATGAGATTCAGGCGCAGATTGGTCAGATATCCAGCGTCGTGCAGACTAACTCGGCTACGGCGCAGGAAACGGCGGCTACCAGCGAGGAACTCAGCGACCAGGCGGGTATGCTGAAGCAGCTCGTCCAGTCGTTCCGGCTGCGGGCGTAGGGATTGTTACTAAGAAAACATTGTGGAATAGAGGGAGTCGTGGAAGATGGCGTGTTTACATGCGGCGAATATATTACTGCCGGCAAAGGGGACAAACAGAAAAAAGTGGGCGGTAATCGCCTGCGACCAATTTACCAGCCAGCCGGAGTACTGGGAGAAAGCGGAAGAATATGTAGGCAGCGCGCCGTCGGCGCTGCGGTTAATCTATCCGGAAGCCTATCTGAACAGTGACGATAAAGATTCGTATCAACGGAGAATTGCCGGAATACGAGAGAATATGGAACAGTATCTTTCAGAAGGGATTATGACGGAAGAGGTTCATCAGGGATATGTGCTGACAGTAAGAGAGACGGCTGCCGGTATCCGTGTTGGTTTAATTGCCGCGCTTGATTTGGAGTCATACAACTATACAAATAAAACGCAGAATAAAGTGCGGGCGACGGAGGAGACCGTGCAGGAGAGGATACCGGTTCGGGTAGGGATAAGAAGGAACGCATTGGTTGAGAGTCCCCATGTGATGATGCTTTTGGATGATCCGTCCGAGCGTCTGTTGGAGCCTTTGTATCAAAAACGTGAGAAATTCCGAAGGCTGTATGATACGGAACTGATGCTTGGCGGAGGGAACGTGTGCGGATATGCAATAGAAGGAATGGATGCAGAAGAATTAACGGAAAGAATTACGGAAATGGAGCGTGAAAGTCAGGAGATTTTTCTTGCGGTAGGAGACGGTAACCATTCTCTTGCGGCGGCAAAAAACTGCTGGGAAGATCTGAAGGAGAGGCTTTCGGAGAGAAAGACGGATACGTATCCCGGAAGATATGCCCTTGTGGAAGTTGTGAATCTGCACAGCCCTTCGTTGGAATTTGAGGCGATTCACAGAGTTCTGTACGGCGGGGAACCGGAAAAGGTTGCGGAAGGATTTTGCAAATATCTTGAGAACCGGGGAATGCGGGCCGCGGAAGAATGGACGGATGAAAGTACGGCTGATATCATTCTGGTTCAGGGTACGCGGCGCAAAGGACTGCGGCTGCCGGATGCAGAAGGTCATTTAGCGGTAGAATTGCTGCAGCATTTTCTGGATGCATATTTGAAGGAGCATGCGGGAATGGAGCTTGATTATGTACATAGTCCGGAAGCGGTGGAGGAACTTACAGGGGAAGGGAAAGCCTGCGGCATGCTGCTGCGTTCCATTGAGAAGAGTTCGCTGTTTCCCGCAATTCACGCGGGGGGAGTGCTGCCGCGCAAAACATTTTCAATAGGGACGGAATCGCAGAAGCGATATTATATGGAATGCCGGAGTTTGGTTGAACTGTAAAACCCATAAAAAGCGCTGTCAATGGAAAGAACCGTAGGTGAAATCAGTACCAACGTAGTCTAAGAAGCTTGGGAACGCCTTTGCTGCTAAGACTACGTAAGCGCTGATTTTACTTTCGTAAAAAGCGTTTCTGAAATGCCCTGCCTTCTATAAGCTAAGCTTTCCGCAGGGGGCGAGTCGCGTGTTTCGGTATATTTTGATTGGAAGAAATGCACGTTGACGGTTTAAGTAAATGACATTGGGAGTGGACTGTAACAATGGATTTGTAAAGGTGAAAAAGAGTGTGAAAAGGACTTGACGCCAGAGCGGATATTATGCTATAGTAATATGGCGATGGAAGTAGGTCTTTTTTTTATGCCTAAATTTAGGTAGCCTCGCAAGCTACCGATGTAACACGTAAAATATGTATATACGAAGCGAGGTGGAAGTTGTGCGTACAAGAATTACTTTAGAATGTACGGAGTGCAAGCAGCGGAACTATAATATGACGAAGGATAAGAAAGCTCATCCTGAGCGTATGCAGACAAAGAAGTACTGCAGGTTCTGTAAATCACACACGATGCACAAGGAGACGAAGTAAGGTTCTTTTAGGAGGAGTGTGTAGATTATGGCTAAAAAAGAAGCTCAGAAGAAGAGCTGGTTCAAGGGTCTGAAGGCAGAGTTCCGCAAGATCATCTGGCCGGGCAAAGAGACGCTTGCAAAACAGACAGCGGCAGTCGTTTCTGTATCCGTGATACTGGGGGTTCTCATAGCAGTCGTTGATTTCCTGGTACAGAACGGGGTGGATTTATTAGTAAGATAACGGTACTGTTCACACAGTACTTTGCATTCGCTGCAAAGTACGTAAGAAAGTGATTCAGGCGTGAGCAAATTCCATTCGCGAAGCGAATTTTAAATGGATTTGCGAAAGTTGCCGTGAACGGAGTGAATCGTAACAGAAAACTGATAAACTGCATGCAAGAAAGGTGATTTTATGTCAGAGGCAAAGTGGTATGTTGTTCATACCTATTCCGGGTATGAGAACAAAGTGAAAGCTAACATTGACAAGACCATTGAGAACAGACATCTGGAGGATCAGATTCTGGAGGTTCAGGTTCCGATGCAGGATGTAGTGGAATTAAAGAACGGCGTCCAGAAAGCGACCCAAAAGAAGATGTTCCCCGGCTATGTGCTGATTCATATGATTATGAATGACGATACATGGTATGTGGTTCGTAACACCAGAGGCGTGACAGGATTTGTAGGTCCTGGTTCCAAGCCGGTTCCTCTTACGGATATTGAGATGGCAGGACTTGGAATCAAGCGCGACAACATCGTAGTTGATTACGAGATTGGCGATACCATCCAGGTAATCGCCGGAGCGTGGGCGGATACCGTCGGTATTGTCCGTGCTATGAATCCGCAGAAACAGAGCCTGACGATCAATGTTGAGCTGTTTGGCCGCGAGACGCCAGTAGAATTAAGTTTCGCAGAAGTAAAGAAAATGTAAATCAGATTAAGTGGGAGGGGATGCTCATTTGAGGTTCCCGGCATTACCACAAGGAGGTAATTAACATGGCAAAAAAAGTACAAGGTTATATCAAGTTACAGATTCCTGCAGGTAAGGCGACACCGGCTCCTCCGGTAGGACCAGCCCTTGGACAGCATGGTGTAAATATCGTAGAGTTTACCAAGCAGTTCAATGCCAAAACAGCAGATCAGGGCGATCTGATTATTCCTGTAGTGATTACAGTTTACAGTGACAGAAGTTTCAGCTTTATCACAAAGACACCTCCGGCGCCGGTTTTGATTAAGAAAGCATGTAATATCAAGTCCGGTTCAGGCACGCCGAACAAGAAAAAGGTTGCAAAGATAACCAAAGCTCAGGTTCGCGAGATCGCGGAGATGAAGATGCCTGACTTAAACGCGGCAAGCATTGAGAGCGCTATGAGCATGATAGAGGGAACCTGTCGTTCTATGGGTGTAACAGTTACGGAATAACGTTGATATAACAGTGGGAGGGTTATCCCGACATTACCACAAGGAGGTATTTTTTTATGAAACGAGGAAAGAAATATATCGAGGCTGCGAAGAACATTGAAAGAGGAAATCTCTACGACAAGGAAGAGGCTATTTCTCTGGTAAAGAAGACGGCAGTCGCTAAATTTGATGAAACAGTCGAAGCTCATATCAGAACCGGATGTGACGGACGTCACGCAGACCAGCAGATCCGCGGCGCGGTTGTACTGCCTCACGGAACAGGTAAGAAGGTTCGTATCCTGGTATTTGCTAAGGATGCTAAGGCCGCAGAGGCAGAGGCAGCCGGAGCAGATTACGTTGGAGGAATGGAACTGATCGAGAAGATTCAGAAAGAAAACTGGTTTGAATTTGACGTGGTTGTTGCTACGCCGGATATGATGGGTATCGTAGGCCGTATCGGCCGTGTGTTAGGACCAAAGGGACTGATGCCGAATCCGAAGGCCGGTACTGTAACTATGGATGTTACGAAAGCTGTAAACGATATCAAAGCTGGTAAGATTGAGTATAGACTTGACAAGACCAATATTATCCATGTTCCGATTGGAAAGGTTTCTTTCACAGAGGAACAGCTTGCAGACAACTTCCAGACGCTTATTGAAGCAATTATCAAAGCTAGGCCGGCAGCAGTTAAGGGTCAGTTCCTTAAGAGCGTGACGCTGACTTCTACTATGGGGCCTGGCGTGAAGATTAATCCGGCGAAGCTGGCTTAATCAGCTAATTGAAAGTAGAATAAAGCTCTGTTGGGTTTTTAGGCCTGACAGAGTTTTTTTGTGTATGCTCAAAATGGGAGAATAAGGGGGGTTATGTCCTTTTTTGAGTAGGAAAATTAAAAACATCGTCATATTATATATAATGTCACGTCGGAATCTTTCTATATGGTTATTTCTATGTGGTTTTGATAAAAAGTATTGACATATAGCAGGAAATATGCTACCGTATTAAAAGACTGCCGAAGACAGCAGGTGCTTCTTATTGAAGCGTAAGTATGAAAACGCCTGCCGAGGAAGAATAGATTTGATACAGATGTATGAATTTACGATCCTCTATGTCTTCTGATATGGAGGATTTTTATATCATCATATGGAGAAAAGCCGCTGAAGGCGATTTTTCCACAGAAATACTCTTTTGAATCTATCGGCGGTGTATAAACCAAAATCTATAAGGAGGTACACCATTCGTGGCAAAAGTTGAATTGAAACAACCTATCGTACAGGCTATCGTGAACGATGTGGAAGGCGCTCAGTCAATCGTTCTGGTTGACTACCGCGGACTGACGGTTGCTCAGGACACGGCGCTTCGTAAAGAGCTGAGAGAAGCCGGCGTTGTTTACAAGGTTTGTAAGAACACAATGATGAAAAGAGCTTTTGAAGGAACAGATTTTGCTCAGTTGGACGAGTATCTGGAAGGCCCGAACGCTATCGCGATTTCCAAAGATGACGCGACGGCGCCGGCAAGAATCCTTGCCAAGTTTGCAAAGGATGCGAAGGCTCTCGAATTGAAAGCAGGTGTGGTTGAAGGCGCGAAGTATGACGCGGCAGGTCTTGCGGAATTGGCGAAGATTCCTTCAAGAGAAGAACTTATTTCCAGATTGCTTGGAAGTATGAAGTCGCCGATTACCAATCTTGCACGTGTTCTCAACCAGATCGCAGAGAAGGGCGGAGCAGAGAACTGCGCACCCGCAGAGTCTGGAGAAGCTGCAGCAGCAGATGCTCCGGCTGAGACAGAGGCTCCAGCAGAGGCATAGGATACCTGCAGAGCGAACGATATTGTTAAGTTAACAAAATAAAAAAATGGAGGAAAATAAAATGGCAAAGTTGACAACAGCTGAGTTTATTGATGCTATCAAAGAGTTATCAGTATTAGAATTAAATGATTTAGTAAAAGCATGCGAAGAAGAGTTTGGTGTTTCCGCAGCAGCAGGCGTTGTAGTTGCAGCAGCAGGCGGAGATGCTCCGGCAGCAGAAGAGAAAGATGAGTTCGATGTAGAGTTAGTATCTGCAGGCGCATCTAAGGTTAAGGTAATCAAGGTTGTACGTGAGATCACAGGTCTTGGACTGAAAGAAGCAAAGGCTCTGGTAGACGGCGCGCCGAAGGTTGTTAAGGAAGCTGTATCCAAAGCAGAAGCAGAGGAGATCAAGGCTAAGCTGGAAGGCGAAGGAGCAGAGGTTAACCTGAAATAATGAAGCGTTCATCGCATAGATGACAGCGAGAGAAAAGCACCGCACAGGCAGTCACGCCTGCAGCGGTGCTTTTTGAGTGTACGCCTGTAAGTCCAAAAACAGCTAATGAGGCGGATGGGAGAGCTTCTGTCGTTACAGTTCGCAGGTCATTTGGTAAACAGCGGCTTAGTCTGCGTTAGCTGATCGTTCCATGGAATGTTACTCCGTCTGCTTAGAGACATGCTCCTGATTCAGCCCGCGTCCGGCAGGTGATGTGTGAACAGTAACCCTCTGTCGATTAATCTCGGAAAATCTTGTAGAAACTATAGTAATTCTGGCGGATTCTTGGTAAAATCGGAATGGAATAGGTATGAAAAAATTGTAGGTGGATAGATATGGACATATTTGATGTGATTTCTCTGTTGGGCGGACTTGCCATGTTCCTGTATGGAATGCGTCTGATGGGAGACGGATTAAAGGCGGGGTCTTCCGGAACCCTGAAAAAAGCTATGGAAAAGGCAACAAACACTCCGACGAAGGCGTTTTTTTTAGGGCTGGTGATGACCGCCGTCGTTCAATCGTCAACGGCGACGATTGTGATTACTTCAGGTCTTGTAGGGGCGGGGATTATTTCCCTGCGTCAGTCGCTGGGCGTTGTGATTGGTGCAAATGTAGGTACGACGGTTACCGGACAGATTATCAGGCTTCTGGATTTGAATACTTCCGGGACGTCTGTTCTGCAATTTTTTAATCCCTCTACCTTGGCGCCGCTGGCTCTGATTGCAGGGATTATTATCATTATGGGTGTAAAATTCAAGGATTCGGACAATATCGGGCAGATTATCATTGGATTCGGCGTCCTGTTTTCCGGGCTTTTGAATATGACGGATGCCGTGAGTACCCTGACGGAAAGCGGAATCGTAGAGAAGCTTTTTGCGGGGCTGGGAAATAATCCTCTGATTGGCTATGCGGTAGGAGCCGGGGTGGCGTTTGTTCTCCAGAGTTCATCCGCGACGATCGGTATCCTGCAGGCGTTTTCCACCTCCGGACAACTAACCTTCAGCGCAATCTATGCCGTGCTGGTGGGCATCTATTTAGGAGACTGCGTGACTACGGCGATTGTCTGTAATATCGGGGCGAAGCCGGACGCAAAACGCGTTGGTATGGTCAATATTTTATTTAACCTCTGTAAATCGGCGCTGATTCTGGTGACGGTGACGGTGATACATAGGGCCGGATTTCTGGACGGAATGTGGAACAGTACAATTTATTCCGGCGGGATTGCTAATACCAATACGGTTTTTAATTTGGCCTGCGCTGTTTTATTGCTGCCGCTGGTAGGTGTGTTTGAGAAATTCAGCTATCGAATTGTCAAAGAAGAACCCGCCCTGAGCGGGAAATACGACGAGATGTTAGACGCGCTGAATCCGATATTTATCGATACGCCGGCTCTTGCTTTTGGACGCTGTTATGAACTGCTGCTGGAGATGTGCCGGCTGGCCAGAAGAAATATTAATCGGGCGTTTGAATTATTTACGGATTATGACGAAAAGGCTATCGCGGAAATGGAAGAAGATGAGAATTACATAGATATTATGGCGGATCGGATCAGCAATTATTTGGTGCAGATTTCCGCAAAGATTACGCTGCCTTATCATGTGGAGATTATGAACTATTATTTTTCCGCAATTACAGAGTTTGAACGGCTGGGAGACCATGCGGTAAATATTGTTAAGATTGCAAGAGAAATGAAGGACAACGACAATGCTTTTTCCAAAGACGCGCTGGCAGAATTGTCCGTACTAAAGGAGCTGCTGGATCGGATTCAGGATTATACGGCGGAGGCGTTCCGCAAACAGAATCAGACGGCTGCGCATCATATTGAACCGTTGGAGGAAGTGGTGGATGATATGGTAAATGCGTTAAAGGATAACCATTTAGAGAGACTGCGCAGCAGGGAGTGCGATGTCTTTAACGGGACGGAATTCTTTAATCTGCTTTCTGAGGCGGAGCGTATCTCGGATGTGTGTTCCAATATAGGAGTGGCTACGGTAGCCCGGGCAAATCCTGAGATTAAACATCAGGTACACGATTATGTATCGATGCTGCATTCAGGCAGGGACGAAGAATTTAACCGGCGCTATAACGAAGCTCATGAGCTGTATTTTGAGCTTTTGAAGAAAAAGGAACCGGGTATCAAAGTGAATATATAAAGAGCAGTCAAAAATAGAATATTTCTTACCATAAGAACACCGCCCTGGTACTCGATAAAAGTACAAAGGGCGGTGTTTTTATCTGGTATATTGTGTTTGCATCTCCGGCTGTCCTTTCCGGCGTTGACAGACCGATGCCGGTATGAAATCGCGTAAATGACGTAAGCCAAGTTTTGTAAGAAAAAAGCGCGAGAATATAGATATTTTCGATAAGATAATGCATTTATTTATCAGGTGAATTAGACAACCGTTTACGTATAGGGTATAGTGGAAGTACAGTTTCACTTTGCCGGCGGGAAGCCCGGCCGCTGCGCCGAGCGGGCTTTTCGCCGGAACGGAGCGAAGAATCTTATGAGGTTTGCATATATGGAATCAATCAAAATCAACAATGTATCTTTTGCCTACGAAGGAAGCGGCAAGCTTATCTTAAAGGATATCAGCGCAGAGGTAAAAGGAGGAGAGTTCGTCGGGATTTTAGGGCAGTCAGGCTGTGGGAAGAGTACGCTGCTGCGGCTGCTGGCAGGTCTTGAAAAGCCGACAAGGGGAGAGCTTCTCATCGACGGACAGAGGATGGAAGGAGCCAGCCTGGAGCGGGGAGTGGTATTCCAGGATTACGGCTTGTTTCCGTGGATGTCCGCAGGGGAGAATATTATGCTGGCGCTTAGGCAGCGGTTCCCGGATAGGAACAAGCAAGACCTGAAAGCATATGCGGTGGAGATGCTGAAAAAAGTAGGACTGGAAGAAGGCGTATACAGAAAGCTTCCCAAGGAACTGTCGGGAGGCATGAAGCAGCGGTGCGCGATTGCGCAGGCATTCAGTATTGATCCCCCGGTTCTTCTGATGGACGAGCCTTTCGGGGCATTGGACGCGGTAACCAGGGTGAGGCTCCAGGATTTGGTGCTGGAGTTATGGGCGCAGGGGAACCCAAAGAAAACGGTATTTTTTGTCACTCATGATGTGGACGAAGCGATGATTTTGGCAAATCGTATCCTGATACTCGGCCAGTCTCCGGGGAATATTATTTATGAGTGTGTGATTCCGGCGGATAAGCGGCCCGCAAGAGAGACCCAGTTTGAGGATGCAGAATGTTTAAAGCTCCGCACGGAACTGATTCGGCAGATTAACCGGGATGTGGTAAGGCATGTAGGATAATCTTTTTTATATCCGGCTTGGGATTTTGCATCAAAAGACGAGTACACGTATGGAAAGTTCGGTTCATTTAGATTCCATACAGGGACGAGCCTGTGTTAGAATAAACGAAATTATGTAGAAGGAAAAGGAGGCAGAGTATTATGAAAAAGAGGATGTTTGCCGTATTGCTGGCAGCGGCTATGACGGCCAGCCTTGCGGCCTGCACAAGCAGTACGGGTGAGAAGGCGGACGAGCCGGTAAAAGAAGAGGCTGGGGAAGAAGCCCCTGCAAAGGCTGGGGACGCGCCGGAACAGAGCGTGGTGAAGTGGAATTGCGGAACCAGTGGAAACGTACTTCTTACCATTGCGGAGAACAAAGGCTACTTAGAGGATGAAGGGATTTCAATTGAGTATGTACAGGCAAACGCGAACGCGGACGCCATGACTCTTTTGGCGACAGGCAAAGTGGACGTGGTGTCCAATGCGGGAACAAGCAATCCGCTCCAGCAGATTGCGTCCGGCGTAGATTTAACGATTTTCGGCGGCCATATGGTAGAAGGATGTATGCCGGTTGTTGCAAAAAAGGGCGCGGAGTGGAATGGAATCGAGTCCTTTATCGGTAAGAAGGTAGCGGTAAATCCAAGTTATTTTGCATTTACCGGCGCGGTAATGGATCTGGGTTACGAAGATCCGTTGGAAGCGGTTCAGTGGGAGACTTATTCCGACTACAATGACGCTCTTGCCGCCGTAACCCGCGGAGATGTGGAATATGCGCTCATGGGTACCGGACAGAACCTGTCTGTTCAGGAGCTGGCGGCAAACGGAGAAATCGATATCGTGAGCTACCAGAGCGAGATTATGAAAAACTATTCTTGCTGCCGTATGGAAGGGCAGACCGAATGGGTAAACGAAAATCCAAATACGGTAAAAGCGATTATCCGCGCGCTGCTCCGCGCCCAGGCTTACTACGAGAACAATAAGGAAGAGGCAGTAAAGCTTCATGCCGAGAAGATCGAGGCTACGGAAGAATACGTAGCGGCTTATATGCTGGATGACGAACATTATTTTGTCAGCGTAGACCCGCTGAAGAATTCGGTAGTACGCGCGTGGGATATTCTGGATAAAACAGGATTTTTAGACGAGCAGGCAAAGGACATTGCAATAGAAGATCATATCAATACAGCCTTGTATGAAGAAGCGCTTGAAGAGGCAGCCGAGCTTTACGGAGACGAAGATCCGGAATTTTATGAAGGAATGGCTGTATTCTTTGAAAAGAACGATCAATAGAGTGAAGGAGAAGACGGATGCGCAGGATAAAGGTTTTTGTTAAGAAATACTGGGTTACATTCTGTATATTTCTGGGTCTGGTACTGCTGTATGTGTATCTGACGAGCAACAAACTGGTAAACCCGTATCTGTTCCCGTCAACGGATAAAATCCAAAAGGCGTTTATACAGAATCGGCATATGATGTTCGGTAATATGCTGGCGTCGTTTAAGCTATTGATACCGTCTGTTCTGATTTCGCTGGGAGCCGCGCTGCTTTTAGGCACGGTGATGGGGATGAACGAGAGGATTCGGGAAATCCTCCATCCGGTTATCTATGCGTTCAGCGTGATACCGTCGATTCTGCTGTCGCCCTTTGTGCTGCTGCTGGCGCCAAGCTTATTTACGGCATCGGTATTTCTGATTGTTTATAATATCGTGTGGGCTACGCTGTTTGCCACGATTACAGGGATTATGACCATTGATAAGCGGTATCTGGACAAAGCGGCCACGCTGGAGCTTAAGGGGATGAAGCGGCTGGTTAAGGTAATCCTTCCGGCGGCCAGCCCGTCCATCCTTGCCGGTTTTGTGAACTCCCTGCGCAGCTCCTTTGTCATGCTGGTTTATGCGGAGATGTACGGCGCGGGAGAGGGCATGGGCTTTTTTGTTAAGAAATACGCGGAGCTTGGGATATTTGAAAATACCTGGGTGGGTTTTGTCTTTATGGTAATTATACTGGTGATTGTGATGCAGGCATTCGAGATGCTGAAAAAATATCTGTTGAAATGGACAATCGAATAAAGGCGGTAATTGAAAACAGTTCCTGGCAAATAGGAACTGTTTTTTTTATGCAGATACGCGTGTTTTTACATGACAAATAAATCTAAAGTAAAAAATGTCAAAAATAAATTGACAAAATAAGAACTTCGGAAAATGGAAGTGTTCTTTTGCCGTAATCTATAATCGGCTTATAAATATAACGGAGGTGGAAAGATAGATGGCAGGAGAATTAAAGGGAAGAACGGCAGTGGTAACGGGAGGAAACAGCGGAATCGGAGCGGCTATCGCGGAAGCTTTTGCGAGAGAGGGAGCCCAGGTAGCAATTTTTGCCAGAAACGAAAAAACCGGGCGGGAGGCAGTACGCGCAATTCTGGACGCCGGAGGCGAAGCAGCGTTTTACCAGACGGATGTTACAGACAAAAAACAGATTGAAGCAAGTATGGAAAAGGTTCTCCGGGATTACGGAAAGGCGGACGCTTGGGTAAATTCGGCCGGCGTCTGCGATATCGCGCCTTTTTTAGAAAGCGACGAGACGTTGTGGGACCGGGCGGTCAATGTGAATTTAAAAGGGGTGTTTTTCTGCTGCCAGACAGCGGTAAGGGTGATGCTGGAGCGGGGAGGAACCATCGTTAATATCTCTTCGGTATCGGGAAAGAAGCCCAGTTCCTGGCAGACCGTATACTGCGCTACAAAATTCGGCGTACAGGGATTGTCCCAGTCGATCGCAAAGGAATTTGCCGATACGAAAATACGTATCAATAACATCTGCCCGAACGCAGTCTGGACCGATATGTGGGAGCAGAACCGATATGATTATGCAAGGAAACGGAATATGAATCCAGATATGGTGAAATCCTATTTTGAAAGCGCCGCGCCCATGAAGAGGCTGGTTACAATGCGGGAAATTGCGGACGCGGCCATATTTTTGTCAACAGATAAATCAGGCTATATGACGGGCCAGTCTCTCAATCTGAACGGGGGAGAATTGATGGAATAGACGGGAAAGAAAAAAATGGCAAATTAATTTTGCCAAAATAGAAACTATGAGAAATGGCAATCGGGGGGACAATAGCCTATAATCAGAACATAAGATAAACGTTTGTCTAAGGAACTTCATAACACAAAAGAGAGAAAGCTTGAGGAGGATAATTATGGCAAGTAATTTTAAATCCAAAGTGCAGAAATTCGGCGGAACCCTTTCGGGAATGGTTATGCCGAATATCGGCGCCCTGATTGCATGGGGTATTGTAACGGCATTGTTCCTGGCGACAGGATATTTTCCAAATGAAAAGCTGGCAGAACTAATCGGGCCTACGCTGAAATTCTTAATTCCGCTGTTGTTTGCATATACAGGCGGCTACAACGTGTACGGAAGGCGCGGCGCGGTAGCGGGCTGCGTGGCTACCATCGGCGTTATCATCGGTTCCGATGTAACTATGATGATCGGCGGTATGGTAATGGGACCTTTTGGCGCATGGGTGATCAAGCAGGTTGATAAGGTATTGGACGGCCATGTAAAACCAGGTCTGGAAATGCTGGTAGATAATTTCTCCATGGGTATCATAGGCGCGGCTATGATGGTGTTCGGTTATATGATCGTTACGCCGATCTTTGCGGGAATTACCAGCGTGCTTGTAGTATGCGTTAATTTTGCAATGGAACATAATATTTTACCGTTTACCCCAATCTTTGTTGTTCCGGGGCAGGTATTATTCCTGAATAATGCGATCAACCACGGTATTTTTACACCGCTTGCGATTGAGCAGGCAGCGCAGACAGGAAAGTCAATTCTTTACTTAGTAGAAGCAAACGGCGGTAACTGGGCGGGACTTGTGCTGGCATTCTGCGTATTCGGAAAAGGTACGGCGAAGAAGTCTGCTCCGGGCGCGGCGATTATCCATATCATCGGCGGTATCGGAGAAGTATCCTTCCCATACGCGCTGATTAGGCCGATTACGATTCTAGGGCCGATCTGCGGTTCCATTGCTGCATTGTTCTGGCTGCAGCTTATGGACGGCGGCGCAGTAGCGGCAGTATCGCCCGGTTCTATCGTAGCCCTGATTATCATGTCGCCGAAAGGCAAGCTGTTTGTAAACGTGATGGGTTACCTGATCGCAGCAGCCGTCTCCTTCGCTATTGTGGCGTTCTTCCTGATACGGGACAAAACGCCTGAGGAGGAGTTGGAAGAAGTTCAGGGTATTGACATGAGCCAGTTCGTGGAATCCCACAGCGCGCCTGGAGAAGAGAAGGCAAAGGTTTCCGGGAATACGGAAAAGAAAGCGATTAAGAAGGTGGCGTTTGCCTGCGATGCGGGCATGGGGTCTTCGGCAATGGGAGCGTCTATGCTCAAGACCCAATTAAATAAAGCGGGCGTCTATATTGATGTTAACCATGTATCCATTCATCAGATTCCTGCGGATATCGATGTTGTTGTAACGAATACGAATCTGTTAGAGGCGGCCAGAAAGGAAGCGCCGAAGGGGACGACGATTATCGAGATCAAAGAGTTCCTGAATGCGGATGAACACAAAGCGATAGCCCAGACCATTAAGAGCATGATGGAATAAGAGGGTCAGGGTTTCGTGTTAGGAGAGATGTATATGATCATATCTTCCAGAACAAGAGAAATCATCAGAATTATTGCGGCGGAACACGGTTTCATTACGGTACATAATATTGCGGAAAAAATGAATGTGTCGGAGCGGACCGTTTACCGGGAGATCCCGGACGTTACCAGAATATTAAAGAACCGGAATATCGGTCTGCTCAGCGTCAGCAAAAAAGGACTGAAGATTGAGGCGGACAGGGAAACCATGGACAATTTTATGGAAGAGATCGAAGAAACGGCCAAAATCCAGGTTTTTGAGTCGGAAGACCGGAAGAACTATATTATCTTTGCGCTGCTTCATGAGGATGATTTTATAAAGACGGAAGCTTTATCAATTGATCTGAAAATCTCTCTGCCGACAATCAGGAACGACCTAAAAAAGATAGAGCAGCAGTTAGAGAATCAGGATGTGAAATTAATCAAGAAAAAAGGGGAAGGGATTTGCCTTGACGGAGCGCAGATGGCGAAAGACCATTTGCTGATCAATACAGTTATGAAGAATGTAGAATGCGATATTCTGATTAACTGGCTTGATGGGGAACTGGCAGGTCCCCATCCTTTTCTTGCCCTGGTGGAAAAATACGGATACCGGGATATTCTGAGCAGGACTCACAGGAGTCTCAGGGATGTGCCGTTTTTGTTTCACAATAGTGATTTATATGTGGACGACTGGAATTATGCGGAATACATTTTTTTGGTGACCATGATGATTGTACGGCATGAAAAGGGTAAAACACATGCTTTTCAGGGAAGCTGGAAGGAGAATAATTCTGGGGATGCGGAGAGTGCGATCGGCAAGAGAATCAAAAATCTG
Organism: uncultured Dorea sp.; assembly: GCA_910588745.1. Taxonomy (GTDB): domain Bacteria; phylum Bacillota; class Clostridia; order Lachnospirales; family Lachnospiraceae; genus Claveliimonas. The sequence goes on from CAJURK010000015.1 coordinate 47,911, forward strand.
ATTGAAACAGAATTTGGCATCGTTCTTGACGAGGAGGAAGAAGCGTATTTGTCCTGGGTGATACATTTGACGATACATCCGGATCCCCGGGAATGTCTGCTGATGGGAGAGGCGGGTCTGAAATCGCAGGTGAACAGAATCGTGGGCAGGATGAATGAGGAGCTTGGAATTCATTTAGAACACGACGCGGATTTAATCGACGGACTGCTGGTACATTTGAGCAGGGCGTTGAAGCGAGTCAGAAGCGGCATGAGCATTTCAAATCCCATGATTCGGGAGATTGAAAAGGAGTATGCAAGGCTGTTTGAAATTACCGGGAAAATTGTCCGGGAAATATTTCCGGAGGATAAGTTTACGCAGGATGAGATTGGATATTTGACTCTGTATTTTGCGGTATCCTTAGATAAATTCGCAAAGAGGAGTACCCGGATACTCATTGTATGTTCCAGCGGCATGGGATCTTCCAAAATGCTGGCCAGCCGTCTGGAAAGTGAGATTTCGGAGATCTATGTGAAGAAGGTGGTTTCTCTCTTGGGTCTTGGGAAGGAAGACTTAGACAGATATGATCTCATCCTTTCCACCATTCCGCTTTATCTGGAGCCGGATCGTTACATCAAGGTATCCCCAATGCTGAGACCCTATGAGTTAGAACTGATCAAGGAGAAGATCCGCAGGAGTAAATACGAAACGCTCTGTAAAATCGAACGGACGCGGCATGCTATGAGCCTGCGGAATATGGATTTTCAGCGGGCGTTGGAGGAAATCAATTATTACACCAGGATGGCGGTAGACCTGCTGAATGATTTTCAGGTGGCGATGTTTTCGGCGGATTCTAGTAAAAAGGAAGTCCTGCGGCGGGTGGCGGACTGGGCGGGTCAGATCGACCTGGGAATTGCCCTGGAAGATATCGAGACATTTTTTGAGAAGAAGAAGGTTAACGAGAGTTATTTTGTGATACCGGCAACAAATGTAGGGTATTTTGAGTGCTATATCAAAGGAATCCGGAAACCCGCAATGATCATTTGCTGCTTTGACCGTCTGCGGCAGGATGACGAACAGGAGGACGAGAAGACGAAATCCATTATTATGCTGTTCTATCCTTACCATACGATACGGATCGAACGGCAGCTTGTGGGAAGGATTACCGACATGATCATAGAGGACGCGGACGTTATCCGGCTGATCGAGGAGGGCGATCAGGTAAAGATCAGACAGATCATGGGATTTCGGCTGTTAGAGAACATAAAAAGGCTCTACATTTTTGACGAGTAGCAGAAGGAGGTGCAGAAAGTGAAAAAAGTAATGATTGTTGGCGCGGGCAGGCTTGGAAAAGGGTTTATCGCGGAAACGTTTGACCGGGCGGGCTGGGGCGTTGTATTTCTGGATAAAGATCCCCGGGTAAAGGAAGAGCTGGACAGAAAAGGTGAATTTCATGTGAGGGTGCATCGGACCGACGTTGTTGAAAATCGGGTGATACGGAATTTTAAGACGTTTCTCTGCGACGAGGAGTATTCCTGCATGGAGGAATTCCTTAAGATTGATTTGGTTATACTGCCCCTTTATCCAGAAGATTTTGAAGAGGCGGGGCGGTATCTGGCGCCTTGTTTTGAAAAGATGGCGGTGGCTTATCCTATGCGGAAGATGACGCTGATTTGTATTACAAATAAGAATCGTCTGATACCGGAGATTGAGGCGCATTTTAAAAAGGATTTGTCGGAGAGCGGAAAACAGTGGTTTGAGGAACATGTGGTGATCCGGGATTCCATTATCCGCAGGAGTACGGATGCAAAAAGCAATTACGCAGTGGAGATCGATACGGTTGCGGTAAATTCGCTGCTGATCCAGGGACCGGTGAACAGACATTTTGAAGAGGTTGAGTGGATGGAGGTAACCGACCATATAGAGATGCTGAAGGATATTAAGGTGACGGCGGTCAACGGCCCTCATGCGACGCTGGCTTTCGCGGGTTACCGGAAAGGGCTTGAAACCATTCCGGAAGCGGAGGCAGATCCGGAGATAGCGGCGCTGGAGCGGAAGGTGACGGAAGAAATCCTTGCGGGCGTCAGGAAAGAGTATCCGGTGACGGAAGAGGAACTTCATAGGCTGATTTATTTTGCGCCGGCGAAAGGCGTTATGCCGGATTCTATTTACCGGGTGGCGTACGACCCGATCCGAAAGCTGTCGAAAGGCGACCGGCTCGCGGGGGCGGCGGAGGTAAACGTCCGGCACGGAGAGTCTTTTGAGGGAATTGCGGAGGCGATGGCGCTGGGCTTTCTTTACGGGGAACCGGCGGATCCTGCGGCGGTAAAGCTTCAGCAGGATATCAGGGAGCTTGGGATTGAAGAAGCAGTCAGCAAATACACGGGCTTTGAAAAGGAACATGCCATTGTCAGGAAAGTTGTGGAAAAATATAAGGGTCTTAAGGGCTGACGAGAAGGAGAACAGGATGGAAGCAACGAAATTAAAAATGATTACAGAGGAATTGAGCCGGTATGCCGGGATGGTGACAGAAGAAAGCGTCCGGGAAATGGCGGAAGCGGTGAAGTCTGCAAAACGAATATTCCTTGCGGGAGCCGGCCGGTCAGGCCTTGCGGCGAGAGGGTTTACGAACCGCCTGCTGCACATGGGATTTGACGTACACTTTGTAGGGGAGATTTCCTGCCCGCCCATTGGGGAAGGCGACTTAATTATCTTAGGATCCGGCTCCGGGACTACGCAGAGCCTGGTTGTTATGGGTGAAAAGGCGAAGCGCGTAGGGGCAAAAATTGCAACGGTCACGATGTTTCCTACCCATATGATCGGGGAAATGTCCGACGTGATTGTGACGGTTCCCGGTTCCACGCCGAAGAAGGCGGAGGGAGAGAAGAATCTTGCGGAGTCTGTCCAGCCCATGGGAAACTTGTTTGAGCAGATGAGCTGGCTGGTGTATGACAGTATCATTATGGCGCTGATGGAGGATTTGGGCCAGACGGCGGAAGAAATGATGGCGCGGCATACCAATCTGGAATAGAGGAGGAAGGAATATGAAAGCAGTACATTTTGGAGCGGGGAAGATCGGAAGAGGATTTATCGCGGACCTGCTGCACGAGACGGGATATGAAATCACGTTTATTGATGTAAATGAACCGTTGGTACAGGAGCTGAATACTTATCACAACTATTATCTGTATGTAATTGAAGAAGATTATCGGAGAAAAGAAATCAACCAAGTGTCTGGCCTGTCTCCGGTCACAGATCCGGAAGCGGCCGTGCGGGCAATTCAGGAAGCGGATCTTGTTACAACGGCGGTGCTGGCGGATAATTTCCCAAAGATTGCGGGAACTCTGGCGGCAGGACTGAAAGCAAGGCTTTCAGCAGGCGGGGAGAAATTGAATGTGATTCCCTGCGAGAACGCTCTGCTGTGCGGGGACATGCTGAAAAGAGAGCTTGTGGGTACGGGAACATTATCGGAGGAAGAGTTGGAGCGCATCGCGGCAATCCCAAATACGGCGGTAGACAGAATGGTGTTTGGATGCAGCAGGGATAACCGGGACGGGATTGATATCGGCGTTGACCATGAACTTGTAATCGAGGCGGATAAGCTGGCGCGCGCGGGGGAAGAACCTATAAAGGGAGCGGTCTATACAACAAATCTGCAGAAATACCTGGAGAGAAAGCTCTATGCCATCAACGGCGGACATGCATGGTCCGGTTATATGGCGCACTTGATGGGGTATGAAATTATCCAGGACTATTTTGCAAAGGCTGAGAATGTGGAACTGACAAAGGCCGTTATGAGGGAGATTTCCGCTCTGCTGGAAAAGAAATGGGGATTTACCCATGAGGATATGATGGGATATATCGATTTTGCAGTAAACCGGTTTTTGACTCCGGGGATTACCGATACGGTGTCCCGCATTTCCAGGGCGCCGATTCGGAAGCTGGGCGCGAAAGACCGTCTGGTGGGTCCGGCGGTGCAGTGCGCGGAATATGGGCTTTCCAATGACCTGCTCACGAAGGGAATTGCGGCGGCGTTCCTGTTTGACGTAAAGGAAGACGCGCAGTCGGTGGAACTGCTTGCGTTTGTAAAAGAACATGGAATCCGGGAAGCAATTGCGAAATATACCGGAATCCAGGAAGGATCAGAGACCTTTGAGAAAATTGCAGGACAGTACGAACGGCTGAAGGAAAAGTAAGATCCGGCTGAAACGGGAACAAGTTAAGGAAAACCAGAAGAAAATGAGAAAAAAGAAGAAGAGAGATAGAAAAGGAGAACATTATGAAATTACAGTTAGCTTTGGATGAATTGAATCTGATTGACGCGCTTCGCTTTGCGGACAAGGTGGCAGAGTATGTTGACATTATCGAAATCGGAACGCCCTTTGTGATTGACGAGGGAATGCGGGCTGTACGTGAATTTAAGAAATTCTTCCCGGAGAAAGAAATCCTGGCGGATTTAAAAATCATGGACGGCGGATATTTAGAGGCGAAATATGCGTATGAGGCGGGAGCTTCCTATGCGACGGTTATGGGAGCCTGCGATACGCTGACGGTTGCGGCTGCGGCGAAGGCGGCAAGAGAATATCAGAGAAATATTGTAGTAGATATGCTCTGCGTTATGGATCTTCCGAAACGGATTGCGGAGCTGGAAGAAGTAGGGGTAGATTACCTTGCGGTACATACCGGTTCCGATCAGCAGATGCTTGGAAGAGAGCCAATCCAGGATCTGGAAGTGATGGTTGCAAACGCAAAGAAAGCGAAGGTTTCCGTAGCGGGAGGAATCAACAGTAAGACAATTGGTAAGTATGTGGCGCTGAAACCGGAGATTATTATCGTAGGTTCCGCGATCGGCCATGCCAAAGATCCGGTGGCTGAAGCAAGGGCAATCAAGGAAGCGATGAGATAAAGATAACGGAGAGTGAAGGGAAAGCTATGCTGGAAGCTGTAATTTTTGACATGGATGGAGTGATCGTGGATTCGGAGCCGGGTTACCTGACTGCGTTGAAAGAAGTGCTGGGAGCCTATGGGCTTAAAGTGGGCAGGCATTATCACGAACGGTTTGTGGGCAAGTCGAGCATAGAGGCATGGACAATCATACGTGAAGAGTCCGGGATTACAGATAAGACGGCAGAGCAGTGCGTGGAGGCTATGAACGCAGCCAGAAGAAGGCTGCTGAAAAAGGAAGGTTATCGGCCGATTAAGGGAACGCTGCCCTTAATCCGCGCATTGTATCGGGAAGGAGTCGCCCTTGCGATCGCATCTTCCAATACGTTTGAGGAAATTCACCAGGTAATAAAAGAACTGGGGCTGGATGGGTACTTTCGGGAAATTGTGTCCGGAGCAGAAGAATGCGCCCATTCTAAACCAGATCCGGAGGTATTCGTAAAGGCGGTGGAAAAACTGGGAGTAGAAAAGGAGCGCTGCCTGATCATAGAAGATTCAAATAATGGAGCGAAAGCGGGGAAAGGGGCCGGGGTCAGGGTATTAGGCTTCCGGAACCCTGAGATTGGCAACCAGTCGTTGGAGGATGCGGATTATGTGGTGGACGATATGCAGAAGGTAGATGTAAAGCTTTGCAGAAAGGTGTGTGGAGGCAGATGAAAACAAAGAAGATATTGAATCCCAATGTGGATATGACGGTGGAGGAAAGCCTGGCCGGATATTTGGCGGCATACAGAAAATATTATAAAAAAGTAGGCGGCTACAATGCGATCCAATACAGAAACGCAAGGAAAGATAAGGTTGCATTGGTGACCGGAGGCGGCAGCGGCCATGAGCCTTTGTTTATCGGCTTCTGTGGAGCCGGGCTGTCGGACGCGGTTGCCTGCGGGAATATCTGTGCTTCCCCCAATCCGGAGCTGATCTATGAGACTGCAAAAGCCGTAGACGCCGGAAAGGGCGTGCTGTTCCTGTATGGGTGCTATGCGGGGGACAATATGAATTTTGATATGGCGGAGGAACTGTGCAGGGCGGACGGGATACGCACCGCCCATGTCCGGATTCGGGACGACTTTGTCTCCGCGCCGGAGGAAAGAAAAAAGGACCGCAGGGGAATTGCGGGCGATATCTTTGTTGTAAAATGCGCCGGGGCGGCCTGCGACGCCGGGCTTGACTTTGAGGAAGTAAAACGGATTACGGAAAAGGCGAGAGACCACGTGTACACCATCGGCGTTGCTACTTCTCCGGGAACCCTGCCTGGAAATGATAAGCCGACCTTTACCCTTGCGGATGACGAGATGGAATTCGGAATGGGTATACATGGCGAACCCGGTATCGAACGGACAAAAATGATGACCGCAGACAAAATGGTGGACCGGATGTACGCAGAACTTAAGGCGGAAATGGGATTAAAGGATGGAGACCGGGCGGCGGTATTGGTAAACGGCTTAGGTTCTACGCCGTTGCTGGAACTGAATATCGTTTACTACAATCTGTATAAGCATCTGAAGGCGGACGGAATCAAGATTCACGACTCGGAAGTCAAAGTATATTGCACCTGTATGGAAATGGGCGGTTTTTCCATCAGTCTGCTGCGGCTTGACGATGAGCTGGCAAAGTATTATGATATGCCCTGCTATTCTCCGTATTATGCCAAGGGAGAATTGACCGGAGCCGGCATGGCCGCGGAGCCGGATGATATGGAAGAAGAGCCGGAATTTGACGAGAGCGATGTGGAGGCGTCGGAAATTGTCCGAAGCCAGGAAGGAATCCTGACGGAATTAAATGGGGAAGACGCGAAGAATATGCTGCTATATGTAGCGGATAAAATTATTGCGAAAAAGCCTTATCTGACGGAAGTGGACAGCGCGATCGGCGACGGCGACCATGGAATCGGCATGGCCGGAGGGATGCAGAAGGCGAAGAAAAAGCTCGTGGAAATGAAGGATACCGATAATGTATATCAGGTATTTGAAACGGCCGGCCAGGCGATGCTGATGAGTATGGGCGGCGCCTCCGGCGTGATCTTCGGAAGCCTGTATCTGGCAGGAGCGAAAGGGATGAATCCAAAACCTGTTCTTCAAGCGGCGGATCTTGCGGAAATGATGAAGAAGAGCCTGTTTGCAATCAAGGAGCGGGGCGGAGCCGAAGTGGGCGATAAGACAATGGTGGACGCCCTCTCTCCGGCGGTAGAAGCCATGGCGGAGAACAAGGGGAGAGGACTGTACGAAATGCTGTCGGCGGCAGAAGAAGCCGCCCGGAAGGGGATGGAAGATTCCCAAAAATACATTGCGAAATTTGGCCGGGCAAAATCCCTGTTAGAGCGCGCGGTGGGACACCAGGATGCGGGAGCCACCTCTGTGTATTTTATCATTCAGGGAATGCGCGAATTTGTGAGTGGAGAGTTAGGCTAATCCGGACTTTCATCGGTCAGTATACCAGAATATTGTTACAGGGAGAATATAAATATGAAGAAAGAGATTTTTGCAGAAAATAATATTATACTGAATGCTTCTTTTGATACAAAGGAAGAAGCGATCATTGCGGCCGGCAAAATTTTGTATGAGAACGGCTATGTGGAGAAGGGTTATATCGACGATATGCTAGAGCGCGAGAAAGTCGTGTCTACCTATATCGGAAACTGTCTGGCGATTCCCCACGGCATCCGCAATTCTGACCAGAAGATTCACCACTCCGGGATATCTTTTATTCAAGTACCGGAAGGCGTGGCGTTCCGGGAAGGGGTTGCGAACCTGGTAATCGGGATTGCCGGAAAAGACGACGAGCATTTGGAAATGCTGGGCAAACTGGCCAGCATCTGCTCCGAGATGTCTAATATCGAACGCTTAAAAACAGCCCAGACTAAATCAGAGATACTGGAAATGCTGGGCGGCGTAACAGAATAACAAAAACAGAAGGGGGATGCCAGAAAATTTCAGGCATCCCCGATTTATTCTGTTTCCCAAAAAACTGAAAAAAACTTGGGTTACTATTCAGCCATCCGGCTGAACCTCTGTACTTATTTATGCTTGGAAAAGCA